>CADBJA010000079.1 GCA_902794945.1 Oscillospiraceae bacterium | reverse complement strand
CACTGTGCAACAAAACAAAACAACTGCACAAAAGGCACAACTGCACGGCTTGCCGTGCAGTTGAAAAAATCAGGTATCCATAAAACTTGGGGCACCTTATAGGGTGCCCCATACCTGATTTTTTACTTTAAAAACAGTGCCACCACATTAAGCACAGCGGTGAGTATGAATGAAATGCCGACCATCACGGCAACAAACGCTTTGGTTTGGTTGACAAAGAGAAGCATTACAAGACCGATAATGGCGAGCACAATACCGAAAATTAACGACGGTAGCCACTGCCCAAAGCCTGCTTTTTTATCGCGCACGGCAAAGTAAATCATCACTATACCGCTGATAAAAATGATAATCGCAAAAATGTAAACGGCAAAGTTTGAAACGGTTTGCGGGTTAAACATACAAAATACGCCTAAAATCGCCTCTAAAACGCCCCAAATGAGACTGCCGACCCACTTATTGCCTTTTGATGTTAAAAAGGCTGTAATGGTCACGATACCCATAATCACGAGCGCTGCACCGAGAATATAACCGAGCACATCAAAAATATGAACTCTTGCGGCAATAAAGACAATGCCGACCAAAAGCGCAATCGCCGCATAAACAATTCTGGTTACAAATCCTTCTTTTTTCTGTTTTTTAGGCGGTGCGGTAAAATCGACTTTTACGGTTTCACTATCCACCATTTCACGGTATGTATTTTCTCTATTTTCCATCTTTTTCCCTCCGAAAATACGCTTGAATGCGTTTTTTATTTTTTCTGCTGCCGATACGGGTTCCGGCTCCGGCTCCGGTACAGGTTCCGGTGCAGGCTCCGCTTCCGGTTCTGCGGGCTCAAAGAAGTTGACAATCTCTTCTTCCATATCCAACGCAATATTCGCGCCTTTTTTATAAATGAGCGTGCCTTTGCCGACATCAAATGCCTTAAAATCACCCACATCCAAATTAATATTAAAATCACTTTGCATAATCTGCAAATTTAAAAGTTCATATTGCACCAAATCTGTGGCGCGCTTTAAGACCATCATCGCACTTTTAGATGAAAAACCGGTTTTATCGGGGCGCATGGTTAAACTCATCACCCTGTCGGCACCCAACTCTTTGAGCGGTTCTACGGGCAGGTTCATCATCGTGCCGCCGTCTACAAAACTGTAGCCTTCATATTCGCTCACGCTGATGACACCGGGGAACGAGCAGGAAGAGCGAATGGCGACACTGACCGGTGTATCATACAACACAATCGCATCGCGCTTCGGTGTGAAGTTTTTGACATTGGTAAAATAGGTCACTTTACAAAGGTCATATTCCACTGCTACAATCACAAGAGGCTTTTTAATGTCACACAGTGTTTTCACCCCGTAACCTTCAAAAAAGGTATTTAACACATCAATGATTTTATTGCCGTCCACCATACCGTTAATTTTATTTTTGGTAGGTTTGAGCATATCAAAATCCGGTCTTGAAAACACTTTGCTTTGCACAAACTGATTTTCAAACCCTTGAAATTCTTCATAAATTTCTTTCGCGCTTAATCCCATAGCAACCAATGTCGCCACGAATGAGCCGATAGAAGTACCGGCTACCATATCCACGCTATAACCGTGCTTTTCGAGCATTTCGAGCACGCCGATTTGCGCATAGCCGCGCACACCGCCGCCGGCAAGTGCAAGCCCTATCGGTTTTTCAGGCAACCCGAATTGACCAATATATGGCATATGTATTCATCTCCCTTACTGATATACGCCTTTTATGACTTTTAAAAGGCTGTCGGCGCCGTCGGCATCTTGTGATAACTCCCAAATCATAATGCCGCCGTACTCTTTTGACAGTTCCGCCTTTTTGCGGATGGTCTCTTTACCGTTGTAGGCGTAACCGTCCGCATAGTCGCTGTTTTTTGCCGCACTGTTGCCAGATAGTATCGTGCGGTAAGAAGCAGCGCTATTCCAATCCATCGCACCGGATGACGTGTATTGATAGCCGTAAAACGGCACACCCAAAATAAGTTTTTTCTTATCAATACCGCGGTTTTCATAATGCTTCATTTCGCTGACGGCATACTCATATTTTGAGTGATTTTCTTTATCAGCCTCATTATCATACGCCATCACCATCACATAATCAAAGCAATCCATCGCTTTTTTTGTAATGTTATCGGAATACCAGGTGGCAACGGCTGCGGTTAGAAGCAAATCGTGCTTATTGCATTGCTTGCGCAATGCCAACATCCAATCCTCAAAATACTCCCACGCGGGGCTGGCGGCAATAAATTCAAAATCCACATCCACCCCATCAAAGCCGTAACGCTCACAAAAATCCATAATCTGCGCATTAAAATCTTTAATGCCCTGTGCATTGCCGCGCATGATGGCATTATAATTGGTGCTTGAAATGGAGCCGCCACCGAGGGAAAGGATTGCTTTTACATCATTATCGTGGCATTTTTTGACCACATTTTTAATGCTGTCATCACTCATTTCGAGGTACAGTTTTCCCTCTGCAGTCGGGTTGGCAAAGGCAATGTTTAAATGGGTTAATGCCGAAAAATCCACACGCTTTGCCGCTTCGGATGAGTAGTAGGGCAAATACCCCACCACATAGCCGGATGTTTCTTTTTTCTTTTTCGGCGAAAAAACGGCAACCGCTAACCCGATCACCACCGCGATAACCAAAATGACGGAAAGAATTTTGACGGCTGTTTTCTTTTCTACTTTCTTCTTATTCAATGTTCAAATCAATTTTTTTATCTTTGTAATAATAAAGTTTATCGTTTTCGTTAATTTCACGCATCACGCGGCACGGATTGCCGACTGCCACCACATTAGGGGGGATATCCCTTGTCACCACGCTGCCCGCGCCGATGACACTGTTTTTGCCAATACTAACCCCCGGTAAAATAATCGCACCGGCACCTATCCACACGCCGCTTGCAATATGCACCGGCAAGTTGTACTGATATGCCTGTTCACGCAAAGCGGGCAAAATCGGGTGCGCCGCCGTGCAGGCAGAAAGGGTATTATACGAACCCGCTTAAAAATCCGATATTTAAGCGACTTTTCGCCTTTTCTAACTTGATTGGCGTCAGCCAACCTGCGTTCTCAAAGACAAAAATTCATCTTAACTATCAGGATTTTAAGTGCTTTGCAGTTTATATTCAGCTGATTTGTTCTCAAATAAGGCAAAAAACGCAGGAATACTTGTCGTATTGCGAGTATTTTTAACGAAATTTGAGGGCAAATCAGCGAATAGAAACCGGGTTTGTTTAACACCCTTGCTGCCTACCACATTCGGACCAAACTTGACATTGTCACCCACATAGATGGCTTCATCATCTACCAGTGTTAAATTAAAATTTGCATAAATATGGTTGCCGAAATGCACCTTTTTGCCGCCGAAATTGGCGTGAAAAGGCGTTTCTATATAGCAGTTTTCCCCTATTTCGGCAAACATTTCTTTTAATAATGCCTGCTTTTGTGCCTGTTCGCTTGGTTTGAGTGCATTATAAGCAAACAACATATCTAAGCGCTGTAATTGTTCCGCGGCAAGGTCGGGGTCTTCGGGCAGGTACAAAAGCCCCGCCTCCATGCGTTCACGCTCAGTCATCTAACTTCTCCATAATGGCATCGACCGCCGCTTCAATATGGTCGGTGTTTGCAAGTTCCACCGTGCCGCCATCCACCATTTTGGCATTCACAGGCTCAATCGGCAGTCGGGCAAGCACATCCACACCGAGTTCGTCCGCAACACTCTCTAACTTGCTCTCGCCGTAAAGGTAATGCTTTTTGCCGCATTCATCGCACTCAAAATAACTCATATTCTCTATAATGCCCAAAATCGGCACATTCATCATTTTTGCCATTTTATAGGCTTTTTTGACAATGAGCGTTACCAAATCCTGCGGCGTGGTCACCACCACAATGCCGGCAATGGGTAACGATTGGAATACGGTGAGCGGTACATCGCCGGTACCGGGAGGCATATCCACAAACATATAATCGACATCGCCCCACACCACATCGCTCCAAAATTGGTTAATCATACCGCTGATAACGGGGCCGCGCCACACGACCGGGTCATCCTCATTTTCGAGCAATAAATTGGTGCTCATCAGTTTAATGCCGGTTTTGGTTTGGGCAGGTAAAATGCCCAGTTCATTTTGCATTGCTCTCTCATGCACGCCAAATGCTTTCGGAATGGAAGGACCGGTAATATCGGCATCCAACACGGCAACGCTTTTGCCTTTATTATGTGCCGCAACGGCTAAAAGGGATGTCACCATACTTTTGCCGACACCACCCTTACCGCTGACAACGGCAATGACTTTTTTAATGGAACTGTATTCGTTTTGCGGGATTAAAGAATCGCTTGCTTCTTTTCTTGAGGCGCAATCTACGCCGCAAGAAGAGCAATCATGTGTACATTCTGACATTTGCTTCTCCTATCATTTAATTTAATTTATGATGAAAGGTCGGCACATACTCTGCGAGCACCTCTGCCACACCTTCACTGTTGTTTGCATCGCTGACGGCTTTTAATGCCTTTAACCCTTCGTTCAGTGTTGCATCGTCTATCTCAATTTGCGTGCCGATGAACACTTTGTGGTTCGCGGTTTCCTGCAGCCCTTCTTCACTCATGAGCAGTTCTTCATACAGTTTTTCGCCGGGGCGCAAGCCGGTAAAGATAATCTCCACATCTTCATACGGCTTTTTGCCGTAAACTTTAATGAGGTTTTCCGCAAGGGTTAAAATTTTGACCGGTTTGCCCATATCGAGCACAAAGATTTCACCGCCGTGCGCCATGGAGCCCGCCGTTAAAATGAGGGATACCGCTTCGGGAATGGTCATAAAGTAACGAATAATATCGGGGTGCGTAATCGTGACGGGTTTGCCGCTTTCGATTTGTTTTTTAAACAGCGGTATCACGGAACCGTTAGAGCCTAATACATTGCCGAAGCGCACGGCGACATACTCGGTATTCTTTTTGGTACGCGAGAAGTTTTGCACGATCATTTCACAAAAACGCTTGGTCGCGCCCATCACATTGGTGGGGTTGACCGCCTTATCGGTCGATACCAACACAAAGCGTTTGACACCGTAAATATCACTCAAATCCGCCACGTTGTAGGTGCCGAAAATGTTATTTTTGACTGCTTCTTCGGGTGAAGTTTCCATCAGCGGCACGTGTTTGTGCGCCGCCGCGTGAAACACAAGGTCGGGTTTGTATGTTTTAAAAATGCTCTCCATTTTTTCTCTGTCTCTGACGGAGGCGATGAGCACTGTTAAATTTTCGGCATTTGCCATGCCGTTCATAATCAGTTCTTGTTGAATGTCATAGGCATTGTTTTCATAAATATCCACAATCACGAGTTTACGCGGTTTGTAGAGCATAATCTGTCGGCACAGTTCACTGCCGATAGAGCCGCCGCCACCCGTTACCATACAGGTTTTACCGGCAATAAAGGACGACAGCGCCGTGGTATCTAATTTTACCGGTTCTCTGCCGAGCAAATCCTCCACATTGACTTTGGTGGTTTGGTTGAGAATGGATTTGCCGGAAATGAGTTTTGAAATCTCGGGTACGACTTTTACTTCACAATTTGTTTCGGCACAAGCCTCCAAAATCTCTGCCTTTTTGTCGCTCGGGCAACTGGGAATGGCGAAGAAAATAACTTCAATATGATATTTTTTGCATATTTCTTTGATATCAAAACTGGTACCGATGACATAGTACCCGTTGATTTTTTCATTGATTTTATTCGGGTCATCATCCACAAAGCCCACTAAGGAGTAGTAAAAATCTTTATTGCCGCTGTTTTTGGCGTTGGAAATTTCGAGTGCCAAAATCTTAC
The DNA here is from genome assembly GCA_902794945.1 of Oscillospiraceae bacterium. Lineage (GTDB taxonomy): Bacteria > Bacillota > Clostridia > Oscillospirales > Acutalibacteraceae > RUG714. The sequence goes on along the minus strand of CADBJA010000079.1, from coordinate 943 downwards.
CGGCATTACCCGCACCGACTATGAGGGCTTTTTTAATGACATCCTCTTGCCCGGCATTGATTAAAAACACAAAATAACGCTTTGCAAAGAAGCGGATGGCGATAATGCCGAGTACCGATATAATAAAAGTAGAACCTAAAAAGGCAAAATAACTTAGATTAATCGCGCCGTAATTGCCGATATTCCAAAAATGCAGTACCACACCGGTCAGCACCGTGCCGATTAACACTTCTACCCCACAACTGAGATAATCGCGCTTGGAAATGAGTTTCCACGCCTTTTTGTATTCGCCACCGATATAAATGCACAAAAATGTGATGGCGGCGTATAACACGGAAGACCTGACCGTGGCATCTGTAGAAATGGAAACCGGAAATACTTCATGCACCCAATATGCCGAGAATGCCGCTGCTATCAACAGCACCGCCACATCAAACGCCATAACCAATATTTTACGGTGAGAGAATTTATTTTTCATATTCCTCTCCCTCTCTTTCCCCTTTTTATTTACGGGTTTCTTTGCACTAAATATATATTATATAATACAAACGCAATTTATACAACTGCTTTTTTACTTTGGCTCTTTTCCTAATTTTTCACTTTGGCTCTTTTCCTAAAACCGTGAAATTGGACATAATTTAATACAACACAAAAATTATAAATATTTGTTTTCTTTGCAATCAGATGAGTGGTAGAAGCTCACAGAACAAATTTTCAACAGCAAAGCGTTTGAAAATTCTGTGTGCTTCGGAAAGTTTCGGGGGTTTCCAAAGGGGTATTAGAGATGTTAGTATAGACTTATTTTTCTTTTGCTTTAACAACAAAAGGTGTAACTAAGACCCCTTGGTCGTTTAGGAGTAGGGTAGAAAGATTTGAGCCACAATAGCCTCTCGCTTGTTCTTTTCGGCTAATTTACTCGATTTTTCTTTGATTGGCGTCAGCC
>CADBJA010000078.1 GCA_902794945.1 Oscillospiraceae bacterium | reverse complement strand
GGATGCTGACGGTAAAGTGATAGAAGATGTTACCGGTACTTACAGAGAATTCGGTGACAGCCCAATTTACAATACGGCACGCGAAAAGTATATGGAGGAATTTGAAAGCACACTGGATTCTTTGGTCGCGCAAAACAAAACCACCATTTTCGGTGTGGATGAAAAAGTGAAAATCTCTTTATTGGAAGAAACACCGTTGGGTGATTTGTTTGCCGATGCGATTACTTTGGCGGGCGATAAGTACAAAGCCGGTGAGAATAAATATAAAGATTATCAAGTGGTGTCTGTGGTAAACGGTACCGCCTTGCAAAATAATATTGATGCCGGCGATATCTACATAAAAGATGTGTTTGATGCCCGCACGATAGCGGAAGATGTGTATTTTTATGAGTGCAATTCCAATTTCCTTTATTATTTGATGGAAAAAAGTGTTGCAAAGATTAAATACGATAAAAAAACGGATTTTGTATACAATCCGACCGAATACTTTTTGCAAATTTCCGGTTTTAATGTGGTTGTGAACCCTCTGAATAAAGAAGGCTCTAAAATCATCAAAATGTTCCGTATGGACGGGGATAAAGAGGTGCTTATCAAGAAAAATGATGCGCACAAGTTCCTTATCGGCACAAATGAATCGCTTGCAAAAGGCTTTGCAGGGTATGATGAGTTTATCCGCTTAAAACCCGTTTATGTGGGCGATTTTTTAACAAACTATGTCAGAACCGCCATTGCTTCCAATGTGTCTGAAGAATATTATATTTCACCCGGCACGGAAAGTCGCATTATGTTTAAACGCATAGAGGAATTACAGCCGAACGGTGATGCGTGGGCAACCCTCGGTGCGGAATATGAAGATTATGCCGCTGCCGAGATTTATGTGGACGGTGTGGATAATATGGACTGCTCTCAAGTGGATGAGAACGGGGAGGTGCGTATTACCCTGAAAACCGGCTCTCACGGTGTAAGTGTGAACGGTGAAGATATCTATGTGAGCACCGTTTCGGGGTTAGGGCTTAAGAAAAACAGTATTACGCCGATAGTAGATTATAAACTATATTATAAGGTATTAGACGATGCCTATAAAATTGATGAAGATAAATACGATGCCGATGCCGTAAAAGGATATTTTGAATACCTTGGCAGAGCGTATGTGGAAACTAAACTGACCGAAGAGGGTGAAGTGGTAAAAGCCACGCAAGATATTTATACGCTTTGGGATGATTTTTTGGAAAATCCGAACTCATTTATTAAAGAAGAGGAAGAAGAGGTTGAGGACGAGGACGATGAAGCTGTTGCTTATCCGTCTTTAGATGATTTTGCCTATCGTGGTGAGTTCCAAAGCAATGTGTTTGAAAATACGCCCAAAACCACTTTTAAGGGCGCTTCTGCAACAACGGATACGGCACAAAGCAAAACTGCCTCAAATTCCCGCACAGGGGACACGGTGGCAATCATATTAATCATTTTTTCGGCAGCACTTCTCTTATGCGCTGCGAGCATAGGTATTTATCTTGTGCGCAAAAAGAAAAATACGAGGGAGAAGTAGGTGTATGAGTACGGGGAAAGTATCAAAAAAAATAAAATGGGGCTATGCGTTTGGCGGTATCGGTAAAGATATGTGCTATGCCTTGGTCTCAAACTATTTAATGTATTACTGTACGGAGAATTTAGGCATCAGTGCGTTGTTTATGGGTGTTTTGTTCTTCTTTGCACGCCTGTGGGATGCGATTAATGACCCGATTATGGGCACTTTTGTTGATAATACAAAAGTAAAATTCGGCAGGTATCGGTTTTGGATGCTGATCGGTACACTTGCGAACGTTGTAGCCGTGATATTCTTATTTAACCCGTATTTGGCTTCTCATGCACCGCGTGTATATATTGCAGTATTTTATGTAATATGGGGTATGACTTATACGATGGTCGATGTACCGTATTGGGCGTTTAATTCCAATGTTTCTGACGATAGAAAAGAGCGCGAAAGTGTATCCACCCTTGCAAGGCTATTAACAAGCCTTGGCGCACTCTCAACGCAAGTGTTAACGCTAAGCGTTGTTGCAAAACTGGGGTATGATGCCGTCACAAAAACACAACACAATGAAAAAGGCTATTTTTTGTGGGCAATCATTGTTTCTACCGCCTTTGTCTTTACAATGTTAATTGCGGTATCTACGATTAAAGAGAGAAATCTGTCAGCCGGTCAAACAGAAAAAATCACTTTCAAAGAAGCCTTAAATGTGTTAACAAAGAATGACCAATTAGTGGTTGCCGTGATTGTATTTATACTCATTAATATTGCGCAGAATTTAGCCCTTGGCAGTGCTCTATACTATTTTAATTATGTATGGGGTGATGAAAACCTATACTCTAAATTTGTGATTGTTTTAGGGGCGAGTATCGGTATAGGGCTTCTCAGTTTCCCGTTAATCAGCAAAGTGTTATATAAGCGCTCCGGCAGACGCGGGCATTTGTTGTTGGCGTTGATTTCGCCGACGGTCGGTTTCTTATTAATGTTTATATCAAATAATTTCTTATTTAAAAATGCTTCCACCGATGTACGCTTTTATGTGTGTTGCGCTATCGGACTGATTTCACTTATCGGCTTCGGTTCCGTTACGATTTTGCTTACACTGATTATGAGCGACTGTGTGGATTACGGCGAATATATTTTTGGCAAAAGAACCGAAAATATTGTGTTTTCCATGCAGACATTTCTTGTGAAATTTGCGGGTGCCATTTCCTATGTGATTATCGGTGTTTCGATGCATTTTTCCGGCTACAAGGGCAGTATGTTTGACAGTAACGCCGTTACTATGAGCGTGGTTCCCGACAGCCTAAAAGCGGTCTTAAATATACTAATGTTTATTTTACCGCCTTTCTTCCTCGTTCTCGGCTTAATCATCTTCTTAACCAAATATAAATTAGCGAAAAAAGGCAAGATGGAAGAAATCAGAGAAGAATTGATTGAAAGAAGAAAACAAACGGCACAATTAAGCGAATAACTAAAAAAACGACCCTCTCCATAGGAGAAGGTCGTTTTTTAGCGAAAATTATAATTGTTTATCTTTTTCGTAAGAAGCGTTTACCGCTTTTTTAATGATATCTTCAAAACCGTTTTTATTTAATACATTAACCCCTTCAATGGTAGTCCCGCCGGGGGAACACACTTTTTCAACCAGCCGTTCGGCAGTATCAGCGGATTTTTCTAACATAACGGCACTGCCTTTTACGGCATCTGTCGCGGCGCTGTAAGCGGTTTTAGCATCTAACCCGCACGCAATAGCGCCTTTTGCCAAAGCATCAATATACATAAATGTAAAAGCGGGGGAACAACAGGCGGCTGCACTGAAAGCGGAAAAGTTTTCTTCATCAATTTCATATACTTTACCGATGCTTTCAAAAATTTTTTTAGTCAGTGAAATATCTTCTTTTGAACATAAAGCATTCGCACAAAGCGCGCTGACGGATTGTTTTATGGCAGCGTTTAAATTCGGCATAATGCGAATGATTTTTGCTTGTTTTAAATAATCCGAAATAAATGATATCGTTTTGCCTGCCGCAATGGAAATGACGAGTTTATCACTAACGAAATTACTGATTTCGGGCAGTATTTCATCAAATTTTTGCGGTTTAACGGCAAGGATGATGATATCGCACTTTTGTGAAATTTCAATATTGGAACTTGTTCTAATTGAAACTGCGTTACAATAATCCGTGAGTTTTTGTGTGTTAAGGGCGCTTGCGTAAATATCCTCTTTTTTAAATAAATCGGCGGCAATAACGCCTTCTATAATGGCTTTTGCCATATTGCCGCAACCAATCAATCCTATTTTCATATTATTTACCTTCCTTTTCTTTAATTATACATATATTTAAAATTTATGCAAATTTTTATATTTTTCTTTTGTTGCATTGCCGCCTCTGATGTGGCGCTGCGCTTTGTTTTCATCTAATATTTTTCTAACATCTTTATATAGTGAGGGATTTATTTTCCTGAGCCTTTTCGTTACATCGGTGTGTACGGTGGATTTGGAAATGCCGAATTGTTTTGCCGTTTTGCGCACCGTGGAATTGGTATCCGTAATAAAATGGGCTAATTCTACAGCCCTATCGTCTACGACACTTTTCATGTTTCCTCCTAAAATAATTTGATATTAAAGTATATTCCGACAAAAATTAATTATTACAGTATTGACTTTTTAAATAAAATTTTATATTATATAAATAATAATATATAGGAGGAAAAGATTATGCCGGCAGAATTCAAGTATGAAATCGTTGAAACTCTTGGCGTTCTTTCCGAAACCCCCAAGGGCTGGACGAAAGAACTCAACAAAATCAGCTGGAATGAACGCGCCCCGAAGTATGATATTCGTGAGTGGTCTCCCGAACATCAAAAAATGGGCAAGGGCGTCACTCTTTCTGATGAAGAGGCGGCTGAATTAAAGGTTTTATTAAATAAAGATAAGAATCTTTAATTCCTTGCTTTGAGTTGCTTACAGCAACCCGAGAAAACCAAGGGCCTCTTTACCGAGGCCCGGTATTTCGATAATAAAGAGGTATAATAAATGGCAAAGGCTACAAGAAAATCAAACAAAAAAGGTTTGTCAAAACCCGCACTGGTTATTATCGGTGTGTTGATTACCGTTGCAATCACGATTGTTGCAGTGGCTCTTTATGTATTTATTTACTCTTTTTCATATATTCACGGCGATTTAAAAATTGATTTAAAAGAATATCGCTACACACAAAACCAAACTTCTTTCGTATACGCCTACAATAAAAAGGGTGACCCCGTTGAGGTAACCAGATTATTCGGTACCATCAACCGTGTTTGGGTAGATATTGAAGATACAAACCCCTATATTGCTAAATGTTATGTAGGATTAGAAGATAAGCGCTTTTATGAGCACGACGGTGTTGACTGGACCAGAACCATTGCGGCGGTTGTCAAATACGGCGGCAAGCAGGGTGGGTCTACTTTAACCCAACAGTTAATTAAAAACCTCACGGAAGAAGATGAGGTGACTTATGTCAGAAAGTATAAAGAGATTTTAAATGCGCTCAATCTTGAAAGGTTTTATTCTAAAGAAGATATTATTGAAGCGTATTTAAATACAGTGTATTTATCTCACGGTTGCTACGGTGTAAAAACGGCAGCCGAAACCTATTTCGGCAAAGATATTTCCAAATGTAATTTGGCAGAGAGTGCTGCACTTGCCGCTATCACGCAGTTTCCTTCAAAATACGACCCGATTTTAAACCCGGATAATAATAAAGAGAGAAGAGAATATTGCTTAAAATTGATGCTTGATCAAGACTTGATTTCTCAAAAAGAGTATGATGAAGCAATGAATTACAAAATCAAATTCCAGTTAAACCAAAAGAATAACGCGGATTCCAAAATTGTATACAGTTACTATACGGATGCCGTGATTAATCAGGTAGAGCAGGATTTGATGGCGAAATACGGCTATACCGCAAAAACCGCTTCCAATAAAATCAACTATGGCGGATTAAAGATTTACAGTGCTGTTGATTTGGAAGTGCAAAAAGCAATGGATGCCGTTTACCAAAGCCGAGATTATGTGGCGGATGATTCCGTGCAATCTGCAATGACAATTCTGGATTATGACGGCAGAGTTGTCGGCATTGAAGGCGGCGTGGGCAAAAAGAAGGGCAGAAGAGAACTGAACCGTGCAACCGATTCACCCAGGCAACCCGGTTCTACCATTAAGCCAATTGCCGTTTACGGACCTGCGATTGATACAGGTGCAACCTATTGGTCAAAAACTTATGCCAACAGTGCGAGCATTACCATTAACGGTGAACCGTGGCCCAAAAACCAAGGCGGTTACGGTGGCGGTAATTATGTGACGGTTCAATACGGTTTGGCGCAGTCATACAACACGATTTCAGCGCGTGTATTGTCTGATTTAGGCATTAGCACCAGTTATTCTTATTTGAAAGATAAATTCTGTTTAAAACACCTTGACCCCGGTGACGAAGGGTATTCACCGCTTGCCACCGGTTCTATGACACACGGTGCGACGACACTCGAAATGGCTGCTGCATTCCAGGCTTACGGCAATGGCGGCGAATACCATCAACCGTACTTCTATTATAAGGTGGAAGATGCCTCCGGTAATGTGATTTTAGACAAGGCGGATTTAGATAATCACAGAGCCGTTGAAGAATCCACTGCCGAGATTATGAACCACCTTTTACAAACCGTTATGACTATGGGTACCGGTACGCCTTATAATGTGGAAGGTCAAACCACCTTCGGCAAAACCGGTACAACGGATGAAGATAAGGATAGATGGTTTGTCGGCGGCACACCGTATTATGTTGCTGCTGTGTGGTACGGTTATGATATACCGCGTGAAATTTATAATGTATGGAATAACCCCGCAGGTAACCTGTTTAAAGAAGTTATGGACAGGGTTCATGCAGGCTATGATTATAAGGAGTTCCCGCAAGCCAAATCCGGTGTAACCGAGGCTTATTATTGCACAAATTCCGGTTTGTTGGCATCTAACGGCTGTTCTTCGGAATTAGGATATTATAAGAGTGATGATATGCCGGCATATTGTTCCGGTCACTATAGTTCCGGTGATTCCGGGAACGGTAGTTCCGATTCCGGCAGTTCCTATGATTCCTCCGATACTTCCGGTTCCGGCGGTGGTGAAGAAGATACACAGGCACCATCCGAAAATCAACCGGATACCGGTGCCGAAGATGAAGGATAAAAAATTAAAATAATACGAAAAACATATTTAGGTATTTACTTAAATATGTTTTTTGTTGTCAGCAATACGCTTGATGC
>CADBJA010000077.1 GCA_902794945.1 Oscillospiraceae bacterium | reverse complement strand
CATAAAGTTTTTCGAGAACTTTTACCATCGCGTAGGTATCCAACCCGCAGTAAGCGAGCAGGTTTTTGCGGATAATCGCCTGTTCTTCCGGCGTGTGGTTCGGCAGGTCGGGAAATGCCGCCATGGCTTCCCCGCCATGATGAATACCCTCAAGGTTATGGTAATCGAGCGAGGGCTCATTCGGGTAGAGTGCAGGCAATACATATTTAATGGAATACGACTTCCCCATCGCCTCACTGTAATAATATCTCTTTTGGAACGGCAACATCAAATCCTTCATATGGTCGTGGATATTCATCAGGTGGTCGGCAAGGTCGGGGAACTGTTCTGCCAGCGCGCGAATCACACTTTTTTCAAACTTCATGTTGTAAGCGAGCGAGCAAACATCGCGCGGAATATCGCGGCGAAGCTGCTCGGCAAGCGCGCGGCGCGGGTCTGTGCCCGCAATGCCTAAATGCTCGCGGTGCTCGGGCTCTGCACCCGGTGCGCTCTGAATGTGGAGCGAATACTGGAACGGCACCTGCATATACGGTCTTTCGCCATCGTGCTGCGGCACGGCGGGCTGGTAAGTTTCAAAATCAAGGTGATACAGCGGGTAAGTCAACTGTGCCAAAAAGTCGCGAATACCCTTTTTATCTACATGAGGCGGCAAATGCTCTACCGCACTTTTGACCTGCATCAGCTGCGCTTGATTGAGCTTTACATCATGCTCCAAAATGTCTTGGAAGCTTACAATGCCGCGGTAGTACAAATCAAATTGCTTCTCCTTCGCAAAGCGCTGCAAATCAAACACATTGTTCTCGGGCAAATGACGGGAGCAATAGCCGTAATAAGCACATTTATAGGGTGACTCACACCAGGGACCGATATCCCGCTCTGGCTCGAAATCATCACACATCGCCATATAGCGGCGAATATCGGCAATATTGATTGCCACCTCCGCCTGCTTGCGCAACACGATTTCGGTGCAATCCTCTTTGGTGAACAGCCCGTGCAAATCCAAATCGCCCCGGCGCACATAATCTCTGTTGATATGCAGGTTATATACGCCGCTCACTCGCACGCCGCACTGCGTGAGCACAAAGTATTGAAACGCCATATCATCCAGGTAGGTGTCTTTCAATCCCGTTGAACTCTTGACCTCAACCAAGTCCCAGCCGGTAGGCGTTTTGTGCAAAAGATCAACACTGCAAAAGAGTCCGTCAATCGCAAAGCTCGCCTCGGCAATATTCTCCGCGCCCTGCTCCATCAGCGCTTGCGTTTGCTCAAGCATCGAGTCAAAGCCCGCATCAAAATCAACAAGTGAATATTCGCCAAAATAGTGTCTGGCAAGGTCGCCCACTTCGTTGCCGACGGCAAAGACCGCCGCGGCGTTATCTTCCGCAAGCTCGGGTTTGAAATAGTCCATCCACAGCATTTTCGGGCACTGCAGTGCGCGGGTGTATTTTGATTTACTTAAATTCATTGTTTTAATCCCTTCAATACATTTTCTTCCAAAAAATCTGCCATTATTTGAAGTTTTCCTTCAATGGAATCCAGCACGCTTTTGATGGTGCTATTTTCTTCGATTTTTATAGAAAAAGACATTAATACCATCAACCTATCATCGATCCTTCCCGAAAAAGCGATCACGCTGTTTTTATTACATGCTTTCCAGTTCTTTCTTGCTTTTTTAGCAATATCTATTCTTTCCTTGTTGCACCTATCTGCAATCCCTTTTAATGGTTCCTCTAACAGATTAATATCGTTTTTCGAATGATACGGGTGTAAATGATAGTCTAATCGACAAGTTAATGTCAAATCTCTCGGATCATATTTTATCTCAAAATGAAACTCATAGCATTTGTCATAGTTTTCTTGAATACTTTCTAAACACTCTCCCACCCAGTGCTCTTTAGGTGTAAAATTAGCAGAAAGCAGGTATTTATTGGAACCTGCATCAAACTGATCCCAATAGTCGGAAAGATACGCATTTTTAAAAATCTCTAAGGTTCTGAGAGCATCATAAAAATTTCTTGCACCTCTCCACAATTCAGGTTTCATTGTTTCATGCCAAATGGCAGTTAAGTCAATAACTTTTGCAAGATAAGCACTAATGATGCGGGTGTTTAACTGTTTTTCAACTTTTAAAAGTAAGGTGTTTTCTTCTAACTGTTCAAAAACATCCTCATCCAAACACTCACCGATTGCTTTCCATTTGAGAATACTATATTTTTCACAAGCCGGCTTACTGCCGTGAATGGTTAGATAGTATCGAGCGATAGTGCAGCGTTTCATTTGCAAATCACTTTTGATGGTTTCTTCCGCTTCATAGTATCTTAAAGTTTGCTTTTCACCTTCCGATGCACCGACTTTGACTTCAATAATTGCCAGTGCCTCTTCATTCAAACTGTACAGCAGAATATCCGGAACGACTTTTCGCCTGTTCCCTGTCTTGATGACTTTTCTGACAACAAATTGCCAATCATTAAAGCTTTTTATCCGATTCTCGCCAAAGAGTTTTTCAAGAAAGTTTTTGCGAAATGCTTCAGATTCGTTAAACAATTGCTTCAGCAGATTTGAGTATCCGTCTTCATGTACCATTAAAATATCAAAAACATCACTCATGTTATATTTCCTCATATCTTTGCATCGCAATCTTTATATTTTCTTTGCACTTCTCGGCAAGGCTCTGCGGTTCGAGTACCGTGACCTGCGTGGCAAATTGCAGCGCCCACAGTTCCATATCCTTTTCGGAAATCTTGACTGAAACGGTGACGGTATCTTCCGTTTCCTCCACAAAGCGCACATCGGTGCCGAAGAAATCAATAATATCATTGAGATTATATTTCTGAGCGCGGAACTTCACCCACACAGGCTCTTTCGTGAACATGGAGATATGCTCACTCATGTGCTTGGTTAAATCCAAGCCCTTTTCCATCCCCGGCAAAGTCGTAATCGGCTTTGCCTTGCTGCCTTCCACACGGCGAATATCGGAAATGCGGTCAAGCCGATAGTTGGAAACCTGGTCATACTTATCGTAATTGCAAACAAGGTAGTACCTGCCGTTGGTCGCTGCAATTTGGTAGGGGTTGATAAGATACTCTCGAGGCTCACCGGCGCTGTTTATGCGGTGGTGCAATTTTTTGTCGGTGCCGTATTCATCATAGTGAAACACCACCTGCTCACCCTTGCTAATGGCTTCATCCAAGATTTCAAGCGTATAGAAAATGTTGTTGGTGCTGCTCGCTTTGCTTTTGGCGGTAGCGACATGCTTCATACGCGAAGTGAAATACTTGTTGGAGAGCCCTTCTAATTTCCCTATCAAGCGCTTCTTATCCCCCTGCGGGATGTGGGAAGAAAAAACGATGGAATCAATGAGCAGGCGCAGTTCTGTATCATCAAACTCATGCTCAATGTAAAAGTCATAGTAAATGGAGTTATCTTCATACTCCCCGGTTTCTTTATTGAGCACTTCTCGCTTTTTGGTTTCAAATTCAATCGGGTAGCCGCAGTCATACAATGTCATTAAGTTACGACGAATGGCTTTGCGCTCCACCTTCATGTCATACTCATTTTTGAGGATATTCTGAATTTCCTTTTGTGATAGTTTATGCTCACAGTCGGTATAGCGATTGAGAATATCTAAGATGTTTAAAATAATTATCTTTTTCGGTTTATCCATTTCCCTCACCTCAACAGTTTTCTCTTGTCAACATATATCATATACGGATTGACTCTATAATACAAGACCCTATGTACCAAAAACAGTACATAGGGCGTTTTTTAGTTCTTTGGCTCGTTATTGTCGGACTGATTGTTGTCGTTTGAGTTATCGCCGCCGTCTTTTTTCTTGCCGCTCCCGCCGACAAAAGCGCCTAAAACAGTAATGACAATAAACAGCAATCCAATAATGGAGTAAATATTGAAGCCTTCACTCATAACTAATATAATACAAATCACTACTAATACTACTGACAGTATGCCTATCAATGCTTTCATTTTCTCTCAACTCCTTTTCTTTTTTATTTCTATTTTTATAGAGCGGAGCGGAACAAGTGCGAATGTGTCGCCCTCACTTCTTCCCTTTTCACTATTACTTATTACTTAAACAAGGATTTTCAAATATTCCTTGTTTTCTCCTTACCAAACTTCAATTACCGAGTCGAAATGCTTATCTGTTATCGACCTTGTCATTTTGATTTTTTCGTTTTTATCGTCTGCAAAGTCGCAGACAATGATATTTACAGCCGGGTTGCGGCACAGCTCCCCGACAATCACAAAGTCCGTGTGAATGACGGTGTTGTATGCAAAAATATCGTCATACTCCGTTTGCAAAAAAATGGAAATATCGTTGCGCTCGGCGCAGTTAGCGAGCATTCTGAAGTGGCGCATATCCTCTTTGCCGCGCGAGATATGGTCGTCATCGGCGCTTTTGCAAAGGTCGCAGTAGCGCTCAATGAACACGGCTTCAATATCGTCTCTGCCGTCAAGAAAAGCGACAACATCCCGGATACTGCGGCAACTGTTTTCTATGTAAAGGTTTCTGCCTTTATACCCTTTCATCGCCCGGGCAAGCGCCGCCTTTTCTTCCTCGCTCATTTCGGGCGAGGTTTTTGCTTCTACTTCCACCGCGAGTACCTTTTCCACAAACTCTGCCAACGGTTTTTGGGTGAAAATCAGCACTTTTTTCTCGCTTCTCTCACTGATACCTTTGCAAAAATCCAACAGTCTGCAATGAACATCAAAACAAAGTGACAAGTTGAAAGCAAAAAAAGTGCTTAGCTTCCCTTTTTCCAAAAATGCGAACCTGTCCGCATCTTCATCGCCTGTCGGCACCGGGCGCGGTGTGGTATCAATATACGCCCTTTGGTACTCGTTAAAAATACTGTCATGAAATTTTTTCATTGGTTTTCCTCCTCATATGTCTTTTCAATTTCCTGTACGGTTTCTTCAAATTCTTTCGAATAATTCAGTTTATACCACAGCAGTTTAAAGGCAACAATCATATATTCAACAGCGTGGGCTTTCGGGGACAAATACTTTATCTTCTTTGCAGAGTCAATATACCAGCTGGGAACACCGATTTCTTTGAGCGCGTCCTCATATTCGGACAAGTTTCTTTTTGCTCTGCCTTTTCTTGTTATCTCACTTATTTTATAGCAATCAAGATAACTGAGCGGGGCTTCCTTGCCGGTTTTTTCGGTATACTCTTTTCTTTTTTTATCAAGGAAAAGTAAAATACTTTCTCTGCAATCAATCACATTGTCGAAATCACAAACACCTTTTGCAAATAAATCTTTTGCATTGTCCTCATATACATCCGTTCCGTGAACAAGCCCGCTGACAGCTACATAGTCTGAAAATTTCTCCGGCTTTGTGTGCTCAATCGTTTTTCTCACATATTCCGTGCACATTTCCGGTATGGACGCGGTATTCCCTTCCCAAATTGCTTTGAGTATATCGGCATTATCCGCTATATCATTTTCGGTCGGTTCAATTCCTGTTTTATCTTTTAGAATTTTCAGCATTTGAACGGCATCGTGTCCAAGATAATCACAGTGAATCAGGCTGTCATAAAGTGCATCATGATAAGAATAATGCGTTACGGCAATTCTGCCAAGATAATCATCTTCTATATATTCGACCGGGGTAAAATCCTCTATTTCATAGCCATCGGGTATGACAAAAATCATTGCATTATTTACACCTGTTCTTCGGAATGCACCTTCACATAATTCGGCAAACCTTTCTTTTTCTTCCTTGGTAATAGCCGTTTGCTTTTTTTGAAAATAATCTTCAACTAATGACCGAGCAATTTTAACCGGTAAAGTTGAGTTCAATCCACTTCGTATGGACTTGTATCCGCCTAAAGATTGAATATACTGCATATTTTTCATGCGATATTCTTCGCTCAAATTCAAATCAATGTCAGGCTCCTTATTACCGTCAATACTAAACATTGTTTCAGACGGCACATTATGTCCGTCTCGGAGCAAAGCCTTGCCGCAATGCGGACATGTTTTAGCAGGTAAATCAAAGCCGGATTCATACATCTCAACAAATTCGGTATGGTTACATTGTGTGCAGCGGTAATGCGGTTTTAACGGGTTGACTTGACTCAATCCTAAAAGATAGGCGATAAAAGACGAACCGGCTGCACCCCTTGAAGTTACGGGATAGCCCTTCGCCTTGCTGTCATCCGCAACTTTCATGGCAAACCAAAACGGCAGTACGTGTCCTTTATACTTGCTGAGAAAGCCGAATTCTTTTGTAAGTCTTTCGTTTATGGGCTCCGGTAAATCATAACCATAATGTGTAACATTGATTTTATATAAGTCTGCAGCTTTTGATACAGCTCTATTTTTTACTTCTTCAAACATACCATCTGTATCAGGTAAAAAGTATCCCTGCGGAATGGGGGAAATATCATCTTCAATCATGTCCACAAGTTTATGTCCGTTATTAATAACGATATCCTCCGCTTTGCTGCCGAGATACGCGAAAGCAGTCATCATATCATCGGTAGTCATAAAAGATAAATCTTCGGATAAATTCGTTTGCTTTTTATCGGCAAAGCGCAAAACCGCCCTCCCGATAGCCTCTTTTTGCTGTAAGTAATAAGGGCTGTTGGAAGCAATAACAAGGATGCCGTTTTCCTCTGCCAAAGAAATCAATCGCTTTATGTATTCCTTATCACCAAAGGGACTTACTAAAAGAAAATCATAAATCTTTAAAGCTTTCGTGATGCTTGCATCACTTTCGCCGGTTCCAAGTGCTTTCAGATAATGGTCGCTTGTACCGATGAGCAACCCTTCTCTCGTTGTCAGTTCGGCATAGCCGTTTTTGT
>CADBJA010000076.1 GCA_902794945.1 Oscillospiraceae bacterium | reverse complement strand
GCTTGTGATTACGGGCGTTGTCGGCTATTTCGGCTATGCGCTGTTAGATAAAATCAACTATGTTCCCAGTGAACATTCCAATCTCTATATGGACTCTTCAAAACTGATGAGTAACCGTAGGGTGAAGAACATCCTCTTTATCGGTTGCGATGATGATTCCGGCGGCTCACAGCGCTCCGATTCTATCATGCTTGTGAGTATCGATAAAGTGCACCGCAAAATCAAATTAACATCCTTTATGCGTGATACCTGGGTATATATTCCCGATAATGATTATGCGAAACTCAATGCGGCATATGCCTATGGCGGCGCCGGTCTGTTGATGGATACCATTGAGTATAATTTTGGCATTAAAGTGGATAATTATGCGCTGGTGGATTTTGAAATTTTTTCGTCCATTATTGATGAACTCGGCGGCGTTGAGGTGGAAGTGACCAAAAAAGAGGCGGATTTTATTAACGAAAACACGCGCCAGACCGTTTCTGCCGGTGTTACCAAACTCAACGGTGACGAGGCACTGGTGTATTGCCGTATTCGTTATCTGGATTCCGATTTTATGAGAACCCAGCGTCAGCGTAAGGTGATGAGTGCAATTGTGGATAAAGTTAAACATTCCGGTCCGATAAAAGATTATCAACTTGCCGAAGTGATTTTACCGCAGGTAAAAACCGATATTACCAAAGGGGAAATGATAGGTATCGGCTTAGGTGCTCTCGGCTATTTGACCTATGATGTGGAGCAGTTGCGCATCCCCGTGGATAATTCATATACCTCGCAATACTTCGGTTCACAGCAGGCGCTTTCCATTGATTTTGATAAGAATAAATCGGAACTGCGCAATTTTATATATGAAGAAAACAATTGATGATACTGTTCACTGAATGCCTGTACATAAGTACAGGCATTGTTTTTTTAACCAAAAAGTGATAGTATTTTTCGGCATTTTAGCTATTGTGTATTTTTCTTTTTTTTTATATAATAATACTTGTATATTTATGTTTTATTGTAAAGGGAGGTTTCATTATGAAAACTGTTAAAAAAACAATATCCATACTTTTGACAGTGGTAATGTTAAGCACCAGCTTGGTATTTACCTTGCCGACTTCCTCGGCAGCTGCGTATCCGGATAACTTGTATAACGGTTCCGCAAAAGTGAACTATACAAGTGCCGATGCTCAGCGTGGTAAATACCTGGTTGAGGTTGATGCCGTGAAGTACAATCCGAATGTATCTGCCGCACCGGAAGCCATCGCCTCCGAGGCGGGGGATGTCATTATCACCTACCGACCGGATAACGGCACCGCGCCTGAAGTAACTGCCAGGTTTGAAGATGTGATTGAGGCAAATGCTTTCAATTACGCCGGTGAGGGCACATTCACTTACTATGCGATTTTAGAGGGATTCCCGCAAAAGGCAACTGTTTCCGTTAAAAAGACCAATTTGGCTCAAAATGACAGCGGTCTGTATGCGGCACTCAAAATTTGGAATGCCGATATCGGTTCGTTTGAAAACATTTTTGATTTTACCAGAATTGAGCGCTTTAACGGTAAAGATACAAGCGGTCTGATGTTCAGCAATGTTTCTTCCTTGCTCCAGTATTATCCCTATGCCAAGCAAGGCGGCACAAGCGGCAGCAATTTAACCTTACCCGCAGGTTTAACCCCCACACAGGCAGAGCAACTCTTTTCCGTCACCGACCAATGGGGCGTTACGATGATGGCGCCGAAGATTGCGTACACACCGGTTGCCGGTTTAACCTTCTCGCAAAATAAAAATGTGATGACGGTAAAAGGTACCGGCGATGCCAATAATCCGGCAGCCTCTTCCAGAACCGTACAGTTAAAGGCAACTTATGATACACTTAACAATGCGGTTGCCAATACCTATTCCGTCAGCCGCTCATTCACGGTGAACAACAGTTCCACCCTTACTTTTGCGCCGACTTATGCGAACAGAGAGAAAGCAGGCTTGGGCATCAGTTTTAAAACGAGTGCCGGCGCGGCGGACCAATTCCCGCTCAATTCTTCTTATAAAGCGACTACCACCAACTATGTGGTACTCAAAAATAACGCATCGAGAACCGCAACCGTACATCTCTCAACTGCCAACGGTGATAAAATCCGTATCGCGCAAGAAACCGATACCATTGCCGCCGGCGAGAGTAAGAGTTATCAACTTTTGGATTTAGCGGCGGCAAGTGCAAACTACAATGCCGATATTACCGTCACTTATACACTTGACGGTTTGTATGATGCGGCAACCGGTACACCGGCACAACTGACTGCCGGCGCCACCATCTCTTATATTTATAATAAAACCACCGTGCCGGATGTCACGATGGAAGATTCTAATACTTGGCCCAGTTACACCAACAAGGTATATGTGAAATACATCAACAGCGCCGGTGTGTTAGATAAAATCAGTTCTAAGGCAGACGGTAATATGTCTTACTTAAAGGCAAATTTCTATATTGATACCGATAAGTATCCGACCTACCAATCGGCAGGTTTAGGCTTCTATGCAGAACCGAAAAACGATTATAAAGACTATTATTTCCAACCGGATGAAAGTGATGCCGGCTATTATGTGCAGCGCGGTGATTATGAGAGTGCCGGCACCTTCGGCTTCTCTTCTTCTGCGAGTACACATACATCCAGGCACTGTGAAAAAATCAATATTAAAATTAACGGCGGTAAAAATATCCCGTTTTACGGCACTATCTTTAAGGGCTCCAACACCAAGGATTCCCCGGCAGAGATTTATTTTGACGGCGACCAGGATAATGATGACGGTTTGGATTTCCTTTTGGATAAGGGTGTAGATAATTCCGCTTACTTAAACTCCAACCTTTACATTTATGCCTATTCCAAAAACGCATTAAGAAACGATTTGAATAACAGAGCCAACTTCCTTTCCTGCTATTATGATGCCGATACCTGGACAGCGTACGCCTCTATGGGCAATTCCGCACTCAGAAATGCACAATTGCAATTGGGTACCGATGTCACCAGCCAATATAAGATTAACCAAGCAAAGAATGCCTTTGATTCCGCGCAAGCTAATTTAAAAAATGCGCCGGATAACGGTAACTATTCTCTCATTCACAACAAACATACGGGTGATATCGGCTCTGTGATTGCGGCAACAGCGGTTGATTTTTATGTGTTTGATGTCGGCGCTTCCAATGTGCTCAAATTCTATGGCGATTATGCAAACGCATGCAACAAGCATTCCGATGCCTATACACCGGTGATGAGTGCATCCGGCACCTATGAACATACCTATGATTATTGGAACATTGATTTCAGTTCATTAACAGCGGCATTAGAAAACTACGCTGCCGTTGCACCGAAAGGGCAGTTTATTAATGTTGACGATGCAGTCGGCGCCGAACTGATGGCGGCGAGAAATGTGGATACCACTTCCGCTACTGCCAAACCCGATAAACAAGCGGATGTGGATAACATTGTCAATGAACTCAACAATGCAATGAGAGATTTGGTCTACACTTCTTTCACGATGAGTGTTGAGCACAAAATGTTAAGCCCCAACGGTAAAGAAGAAATTAATAATGAATATGTGCAAACCTATGTAGAAGAGTATAATCGTTCCACCACTTACGGTGAAGTAATGGACGGCACGGCGAATTTGGATGACGGTACTTACACGGTAAAAGATCACCACTACGAGCCGCAGCCGGATCCGACTTTCTTACAGTATTCTTCTTCCCATTATTCACAAGGTGTTTCCTCCGAGTATGTTTGTACGGAGGATAAAGAGATTTACACCATTTACTATGCAAAGCAGATTGAAGACAGCACGTTAAGAGACCAACTCGCTTACATCGAAGAAAACTTTGATAAGTGGGGTGACCAATATACTGATATTTCGCTCGATGCCTTTGCTGCGTGGTATGATGAAAATATGGGCGACGGCTCTTTCACGAAAATTTATTCCGTATTTGATGTGGAAGAGTACAATGCCGTTTTGGCAGAATTCCAGGAAGCCTATAATATGCTTGACCCGATTGCAACCGAAGAGCAACTCGAAAATGTAGAGCAGTTTATGGCAGATTATGAAATGCTCACCGACTTTCAAGATGCATTTTGTAATGCCTCTTCCATGCTTTCCGATTATGCGGACGCTTATGCCACTGCAGGTGAATTGATCGAATACAGTAAAGAAGATAATGCCGGTCAAAAGGCAGCAGCGGCAATGTTAAATTCCGTCAGCGGTTTTGAATTGGTATACCATAGCGAAGGGGCACATAAGGTATTGAATGCACCGAAAGACGGTATTGACGGTACTTTCTATGCATCCTGCCCGAATTGCGGTGCCGTGATTGCCTCCGGCGCTTTAGCTGCACCGAAGTTTAACGCTTTCATTCATCCGGCTTATGATTATTCCAACCGCGGTGCCGGCTTGAAAATCAGCAGGGAACAGTTGCACGAAGATATGCAGTATATGCGTTTTGCCGCTTCTTGTAATGTGCCGAAGGGCGCTACCGTGAAAGATTTCGGTTTTGTATATACGCAAACCAAATACTTAAACAGCGGTATGGAACCGACAGATAATACACCGGTCAATGTGGATTTGCTTGTGGACGGCGGTATGTATGTTTACAAAAAATCTATGATTGACGGTAACTACACCAAACGGGAGCAGGCTGATAAAGATGTGTATACCTTCAACCTTCTCTTAAATGTAGATAAAGCCAATTGGAGCATTCACTATGCGGCAAGAAGTTATGTGACATATGAAATTGACGGTATGGAAGTCACGGTTTACGACTCGACTTATTCCTCAAGAGCAGTCACCAACATTGCAAAACTCGTTGCGGCGAACAAACGCGAACTTCCCGAAACGCGCGCTTACATCGCCGAAAAATTCGGATTATAATACATTAAACCGCTTAACGCCTCCCCTTATCAGGGGAGGTGCTTTGCTTTAAAAAGCAAAGCGGAGGGGTAGTGAGATAAATTAGAATAGTTGTTTGCTCCGCAAACAGTTGTCGGCAAGCCGACAGTTGTTCCGTTACGCTCCACAGCCCGCAAACTGTCGTTTGCAGTTGATTTTTCCTTTAACTGCGAGCAACGCGAGCAACTGCAAGTTTATCTTGCAACTATGAGCGAAGCGAATAACTGTGAGTGCAACGAACAACGGTAAATTCTAATTTAGCCACCGCAAGGGTGGCGTAAATTAGAATTTACCGTACTATTTTTGTGTAAAAATCATAAAAATTTTCAACACCGCCTATTGAAACTATCATTGTTATGTAATATAATTAAAATATAAATGTCCTATTGTATTTAAGGAGGCATGGAGATGAAACACTTGAAAAAAGCAGTATCCGTTATACTTTGTGTTGCACTGTTGGTGTCCGGTTTGGTCTTTACCGTTCCGACCGCCGTCGGTGCGTCATATCCCGATAACCTGTATAACGGCAGCACCAAGGTGAGTTATACGATTAACGATGCCCAAAAGGGTAAATATCTTGTTGAGATTGATGCGGTGAAGTATAACCCCAACACATTGCTCGAACCGCAGGCAATCCGTTCCGAAGCAGGCGATATCCTCATTACATACCGTGCTGAAAACGGCACGGCACCCGAGTCCACGCGCCGTTTAGAAGATGTCATCCCTGCCGATGCATTTAACTACACGGGGGAAGGTACCTTTGCTTACTATACTGTTTTAGACGGCTTTCCGCAAAATGTAACCGCCTCGCTCAAAAAGACCAACACCGCTGCCAATGACAGTGGTTTATATACCGGCGTTAAAGTGTGGAACATCGGTTCCGGCGCTTTTGCAAGCGTGTTTGATTACACCAAAATTGAGCGTTCCAACGGCGTGGGTACCGGTGATTTGATTTTCTCCTCTTGTGCGGTAGATACTTCTTCTTTCCCGTATGCTGTTTCCGGTTCCGCAAGCGGCAGTAATTTAACTTTGCCTGCCGGTTTGGATGCGGTTAGCGCAGCGCAAAGTTTTTATGTGACCGACCAATGGGGTGTGACAATGATGGCACCTGAAATCGCCTTTACCCCGGTGACCGGCTTAACCTTCTCACAAACCGCCAATGTGATGACTGTCAAAGGCACCGGTGATGCCAATAACCCGAACGGTTCTTCAAGAAGCGTGAAGTTAACGGCAACTTACCCCACGCGCAATACCGGTGTTGCCAACACCTATTCCCTTGAGCGCACCTTCATTGTATACAACAGTTCTACGCGTACCTACGCGCCGACTTTTGAAAACCGTGAAAAAGCAGGGCTGGCATTATCTTTTAAAACGAGCACATCATCTAATGTGGAAAAATTCACACTCAACAGTGCTTACAAAATGACAACTACAAATTATTTGGTAATCAAAAATAACGCTTCGAGAGCCGCTACGGTCAATATCGGCACCACTTCGAGTGATAAAATCCGTATCAATCCCGCTACGGATGTGATTGCCGCCGGCGCTACCAAAAACTACCAAATTATGGATTTGGCAGCAGCGAGAGAAAATTATAATGCGGATATTACCGTTACCTATACTTTAGAAGGGCTTTATGATGCCGCAACGGGCACGCCTGCCCAGTTAAATGCGGGGGCGACCATCCCGTTTATTTACAACAATGTGACAACGCCTTTCTTAAATGTGTATCAAAAACAGTGGAATATGAGAGAGGTGAATGTGGATGTGAGCCTCAAAGGGAATTCCGGCGTGTTATATAATCAAACTTCCGCAGGTGCGATTTCCGGCACGAGCGATAATTTCCAAATGGTGGTAGACTGTTATGTGAATCGTGACCAATACACCACTTACAATGCAGCGGGTATGGGCTTCCGTTTCACCCTGCAAAAGAGTAACCACTATAAGT
>CADBJA010000075.1 GCA_902794945.1 Oscillospiraceae bacterium | reverse complement strand
GAAGCGGAACGGGTGCGGGTGCCCCGCCCTTCACTATTCTCTATTCACTATTCTCTTTTCTCTAATGCGGAGTTTACTCCGCTAAATTAGAATTTAGTTTACTAAATTCCAAACAGGAGAACATATGAAACAAGTCATCATTATCGGGGGCGGTGCCTCCGGTGTGGCGGCAGCGATTCGGCTTGCCGATTTGAACCGAAATATCAATATTCTCATTTTAGAAAAAAATGAGCGCATTCTCAAAAAACTGCTCACCACCGGAGGTGGCAAATGCAACATCACCAACACGGCGGTGACACCTGCGGTCTATGACAGCCGCTTTGCGCACCCGGTAACGGCAAAATACGATTTTGAAACGGTGCGGGCGTTTTTGGCTTTGCTCTCCCTCCCCATCAAAGCCGATAACAAGGGCAGATGTTATCCTTTAAGCGAGAGTGCCAAAAATGCGGTCAACCTACTATTAAGTGCTTTAGAGCAGAGAAACATCACCGTAAAAACGGGTGTTACCGTCAAAAACATTCAAAAAAAAGGTGACACCTTTACCGTACAAGCCGACAGTACCTACACTGCCGACGCGGTGATTACCGCAGTGGGCTCTGCCGCCTCGGTAAAAGGCTATAACGGGTTGGACCTGTTGCATAACACCGGGTTTAAAATGAACCGTCCCGCGCCGGCACTGTGCCCCATTCCGAGTGATGAGGCGTTTTTGAAGGAATTAAAAGGCGTAAGAGTAAAAGGCAGTATTACACTGCGAGATAAAACGGAAAGCGGTGAAATTCAATTCAATGAAAGCAATGTTTCCGGCATCTGCGCGTTTAATCTCGCAAAATATGTAAAAAACGGTGACACGCTCACCTTGAATTTTAATACCTCCCTTTCGGCGGACGAGTTGTATCACGGCATACAAACCGCTGCTGAGAAAGTGAACGAGAATACAAAGTTGCTTGACTTTTTGCTTGTGCGCAAACTCGCGCTTGTCATTCTAAAACGCGCAGGCATAAAACCCTCGGGCAATCCGAAAGAACTAAACGAAACACAAATTCAAAATATTGCAAACCAAATTATCCGCTTTACCGTGCGTGTGCACCAACCGACAGATTACCGCACGGCGCAAACCGTGTGCGGCGGCTTAAACGAGAAACAGGTTAGCCCCCAAACTTTAGAGAGTTTACGGCACAAGGGTCTGTATTTTTGCGGCGAGATTTTGGATGCAGATGCCCCCTGCGGCGGGTTCAACCTGCACTGGGCGTGGGCTTCGGGCTTATGCGCCGCTGACAATGCAAATTTATTTTTAACGGAGAAAACCATTGATTAGAATTAATGAAATTAAACTTGCTTTAGAGAGTACACAGGACGATTTAAAAAAAGCAATTTGCAGCATTTTACGCATGGATGCCAAAGACATAAAAGACTTTAAAATAGTCAAAAAAAGCGTAGATGCCCGCAAAAAAAGCAATATATTTTTCACCTTTTGTGTGAATGTGGACATAAACGGGGATGAAGAAGCCGTCATCAAGCGCGCCAAATCCAAAAAAGTGATGCCGGCACCGGTGACGGAACCGCTTGTGATACCGCACATCCAAAAAGCCGCCTACCGACCGGTGGTGGTGGGCTTCGGTCCCGCCGGTATGTTCAGCGCGCTGTTGCTTGCCCGCGCCGGGTTAAAGCCGATTGTGCTTGAAAGAGGAAAATGCATTGCCGAAAGAAAAAAAGATGTAAAACGTTTTTGGGAACAACGCATTTTAGATGAAGAGAGCAATGTGCAATTCGGTGAAGGCGGTGCCGGCACGTTTTCGGACGGAAAACTGAACACCGGTATCAAAGACCCGCGCCGCCAATATGTGCTTGAAACCTTTGCCGCCTTTGGTGCGCCGGAAGAAATTACCTATTCCAACAAACCGCACATCGGTACGGACAAGCTCGAAATCGTTGTCACCAACATCCGTAAAGAAATCGAGCGCCTGGGCGGTGAAGTGCGCTTCGGTGCCAAATTCACGGGACTGATCGTATACAATAAAACCGTGCAAGGGGTCAGTTACATACAAAACGGCACGCAAACCGATGTAGAAACCGATGCCGTGATATTAGCCATCGGTCACTCGGCGCGTGATACCATTACCGCTTTATATAACAGCGGGGTGCAAATGATGCAAAAGCCGTTTTCGGTAGGGGCGAGAATTGAGCACCCGCAAGCACTGATTAACAAAGCGCAATACGGTTCTTTTGCCAATCACCCGGCACTCGGCGCTGCCGATTATAAACTCGCCTGCCACGGTCTGCATGAGAGAGGTGCCTACACCTTTTGTATGTGCCCGGGCGGGACGGTGGTTGCCGGTGCGAGCGAAAAAGGCGGCGTGGTGGTCAACGGGATGAGCGAATACGCCAGAGACGGCAAAAATGCCAACGCTGCACTGCTTGTGGGCATTGAACCGGTGGATTTTGACAGTGAGCACCCGCTCGCCGGCATTGAGATGCAGCAATGCATAGAGCGCAAAGCCTTTGCAATCGCCGGCGGTGATTACAAGGCGCCGGCACAATTGGTCGGTGACTTTTTGCAAGACAAGCCCTCTCAGTCTTACACCACGGTGGAACCCACCTGCCCTACCGGTACGACACTTTGTGAACTCAAAGACTGTTTGCCGCCGAAAGTGGTGCGCACAATGAAAGATGCCATTGTGAAAATGAATGAAAAACTAAACGGCTTTTCTCTGCCCGATGCGGTGCTGACTGCACCGGAAACGCGCTCAAGTTCTCCCGTGCGCATTGTGCGTGATGATACATACCAAGCGAGTATTGACGGGCTCTACCCTGCGGGGGAAGGCGCCGGTTACGCCGGCGGTATCGTATCCTCCGCAGTTGACGGGATTCGCTGCACTTTGGCATTGATGGAGCAAAACTATGAAAGAATATAAAGCCCTGTTTTTTGATTTTGACGATACACTCTTCGATTTTAAAAAGAGCGAAAAAATCGCATTAGATGCCGCTTTTGAGCGCTATGACATACCCGTAAATGAAGCAATGTACCGCACCTATGATGCCTGTAACCAAGCCTATTGGCGCGGCTTTGAAAAAGGTATTTATAAAAGCGAAAAGGACTCGGCAATTCGTTTTGTTCATTTTTGCAAAGCCATCGGCAGAAATGATATTGACGGCATAGAAATGTGTGAATACTATATTGATGTGCTCTCCACCACGGCATTTGAAATTGAAAACAGCGTGGCGTTGCTTGAAAAACTATCGAAACGATATGATATTTACATCATCACCAATGCCCTCGCCCGTGTGAACGATGCGAGAAGCAAAATCGGCGGGATTTTACCATTTGTGAAAGACCGCTTTATCAGCGAAAGAATCGGCATATCCAAACCGCAAAAGGGGTTTTTTGATTACTGTTTTGCACATATCCCCTACACAAAAGAAGAAACACTGCTCATCGGCGACAGTTTAATCTCCGACATACGCGGCGGTATTGATTACGGGATGGATACCTGTTGGTTTAACCGTTTTCATAAAGAAAACCCGGAACACCTGCCGGTGACATACGAAATCACCGCGCTTGCACAATTAGAAGAAATCCTTTAAGCAAACCGAAAAGGAGTATACCATGAAACTTGTTTTTTTAGATGCGATGACTTTAACCGATGCCGGTGCCGATTTGGCACCCTTTCGTGCTTTCGGTGATTTGGAAGAATACCCGGTGGTGGCGCCGGAGCAGATTGTGCCGCTGATTGCAGATGCCGATGTGGTCTTTTGCAACAAAGCGAAACTGACTGCCGTGAAACTTGCCTGCGCAAAGAAACTGAAATACATCGGTGAACTTGCCACGGGTTATGATAATATTGATATCGACTACTGCCACGCCCACGGCATCACCGTGAGCAACGCCGGTGTGTATTCAACCGACAATGTGGCACAACAGGTATTCTCTTTCATTTTAAACGAATATTCCAAAACCGCCGCGTTTGATGCTTTTGTTAAGGACGGCGGTTGGATAAACGCACCGACTTTCTCGCCGCTCGCCTACCACACCCATATCATCAGCGAAAAAACACTGGGTATTTTCGGCTTCGGAAACATCGGTAAAGCGGTGGCAAAAATCTCTTTGGCATTCGGTATGCGTGTGCTCGTTTGCACCCGCACCCCACAGGCGTATGAAGGGGTCGCGTTTGCGGATTTTGACACATTGCTGCGTGAAAGCGATATTCTCACCATTCACTGCCCGCTGACGAAAAAAACACGCGGTCTGTTTAACAAAGCAGCGTTTGAAAAGTGTAAACCGAACTTATACTTGATTAACACTTCTCGCGGACCTGTGGTGAATGAAGAAGATTTATTTGAGGCGCTTGAAAACGGCACCATTGCCGGGGCGGCAGTCGATGTATTGAGTGCAGAGCCAATGGCGGCGGATTGCAAACTGTTACACGCCAAAAACATCACTTTTACCCCGCATATCAGCTGGGCAAGTGATGAAGCAAAACAGCGCTTGTTTCAAATCACCCTCGAAAACTTTAAAAACTATTTAAACGGCACACCCACGAATGTGGTGTAAATTCTAATTTGTCGGGCTCTCCGAGCCCGCAAATTAGAATTTACAGTTTTCAGTTTTTAGTTTTCAGTTTTTAGCGAAGCGTTGCATAGCAACGCTTTAGGCAGGCGCTTTGCGCCTGCTTCTGAACACTGAACACTGAACGCTGAACGCTGAACACTAATTCTAATTTAGCCACCGCAAGGGTGGCGTAAATTAGAATTGAAAGGAGCATCTATGGTCAACATCGGTAACAGTTGGGATATTCTTTTGAAAAATGAATTTGAAAAAGAGTATTACTTAAAACTGCGTGCATTTTTAAAAACAGAATATTCTACAAAAACCATATACCCGAATATGTACGATATTTTTAATGCGTTAAAATACACCGCGTATGAGGATGTGAAAGTGGTTATTTTAGGGCAGGACCCCTACCACGGACCGGGGCAGGCGCACGGCTTATGTTTTTCGGTCAAAAAAGGCGTGGAACCGCCACCGAGTTTAAAAAACATTTTTAAAGAGATAGAAAATGAGTGCGGTATTCCCGCACCCGCACACGGTGAATTGACCGACTGGGCAAAGCAAGGCGTGCTGTTACTGAACACGGTATTAGCCGTGCGCGCCGGCTCCCCCAATTCGCATAAAGGGATGGGGTGGGAAATATTGACCGATAAAATCATCAGCCTGCTCAACGAACGCACGGAGCCGGTTGTGTTTTTGCTGTGGGGGGCAAATGCGAGAAGCAAAAAAGCACTCATTACCGGCAAACAGCACTTAGTGCTTGAAAGTGTGCACCCGAGCCCGCTTTCCGCCTACCACGGTTTTTTCGGTTGCGGTCACTTTCAAAAATGTAATGAATTTCTAAATGAGCATCATATAGAAAAAATTGATTGGTCTTTAAAATGATTTTCATTTACAGAAAAATAATAATATATAGTTGTTGACAAAATAATACGAATATGGTAAACTACATATGAATAAATCTTTTGAAAGGAGAATTGGAATGAAAAAGATATATGAAGAACCCACGGTAGATATCGAAAAATTCCAATTTGTGCAGGTATTAGGCATTAGCCGTGATGACCCGAGTACCGATGTAAAAGACCCGTTCGCTGATGATGATGATTGGTCAGAGCCTAGCTGGAATAATAATAATTCATTTGGTTAATTAATTTTTAAATTCTCGCCCCCAATGTTTATTAGGAGCTTTTAGTTTTATAAAGATATAATTGCATTGCATTTTTCGGTTTTTTAAAAACTTAAAAAATGTCGGTTTGCTTAGCGCAAGCCGACATTTTTATTGTCTTATTGTTATGATTTTTGTACAAGCGTGATGTAGTTATAGGGAATCTCAATGCCGTTGGCATCGAGCGCTTTTTTGACTCTGGTATTAATATCATCACGCACCACTTCGGTGGGGGTGCCGGTTTCGTAGTAGACAGTGACGCTCATCACCATAGCACTGTCGGAAAGGGATAAAAAGAACACTTCACTGTAATCCTTATTCCCTTCTTTATTAAAGTGGTACGGGATGGAATACTCACTCTCTTTGACCGCTGCGGCAATAACCGCTTTTGCCTGCGCGGGGTCGGTATCAAAACTGACGGGGAACTGAAAAACCACACTGCGGCAATCGGCTTTAAACGAGTAATTCTTAATTTGCATCACATTGAGTTTGCTGTTGGGAATGACTTCTTTTACCGTATCTATGGTATTAATAACCACATGGCGCATGGTCATGCCTTTCACAATACCCGCCGTACCGTCCGGCAACTCAATTCTGTCACCAATGTCAAAGGGCTTATAAATGCTAATCATCAACCCGCCGAGCATATCCTTAATTACATCTTGTGCGGCAAAGGCTGCCACGGCACTGATGACCGCCGTGCCGCCCAACATGGTTTGCCACACGCTTCTTGTGCCGCCTACGGCAGAAAAGGCAAGTAAGCCGACAACGATGATAATAAAAATATTAATGCCTTTTTCAAGTAACTGTAAATGTAGGTTTTTATGTTTTTTCTTTAATTTTTGAAAGAATTTGCGGTTAATGATAATTAATAACACAATTACTGCAATCGCAATCAAAATAATCAGCCCTAAATTGAGCACTTTTTCCCAATTGTCAATTTTAAAGTTCAAGGTTTACCTCCTTTGGGTTAGAATTTAGTTTACTAAATTCTAATTTAGCGGAGTAAACTCCGCATTAGAGAATAGAGAAGAGTGAATAGAGAATAGTGAAGGGCGGGACACCCGCACCCGTTCCGCTTTGCTCTATTTTTTGGATAGATTATATCTGTTTTGCGCATATTTAAGCCAAATTTGGATTAAATCCAAACTAATACAATCAAGTGCGAATGTGTCGCCCACTCGCTGACTGCCGACTGCCGACTGCTTAAATTCTAATTTAGCCACCGCAAGGGTGGCGTAAATTAGAAT
>CADBJA010000074.1 GCA_902794945.1 Oscillospiraceae bacterium | reverse complement strand
CCGATTGATAGAAAGAGAGATTTAATCTATTCTGCGCATATTTAAGCCAAATTTTGATATAATCTAAACTATTAAAATCAAGTGCGAATGTGTCGCCCATTCGCTAACCGCTAACTGCTGCCTGCTATCTGCTTAAATTCTAATTTAGCCACCGCAAGGGTGGCGTAAATTAGAATTTAACATCTTCAAATTCTGAATGCAGTTTGTCACAACACATAGCTAAAAAAGCACGCGGTGACATTAAATAACCGGCTTCTAAAACAGCTTTTCTCATTTCCGCATCAACTTCTTCAGGCGTTGTATTATATTCCTTTGCAATGGTCTCTATAATCCATTGATAACGCATATTTTCACCTCCCGCTATTACAATACACAACAAAAAAGAAAAAATTTGTCGTTAATTGTCAACAATTCTATTATAAATGATTAAATTCCATTATGTGCGATTAATTTTCTCTCTTATACACGATATAATATCAATTATAATGGAGGTGATACCGATGTTTGATACACAAAAGTTCTTAAAAGAAATGGGGCGCAGGATGTATGCACAAAGAAAACAATTAGGGCTCACACAAGAACAAGTTGCCGAATTAGCAGACATTTCACCTCAACTGTTATCAAATGCCGAAAACGGCACACAAGTTATCGGCTCCGATAAGCTTTACCGCATTTCTCTTGCACTCGGTGTCAGTGCCGACTACCTTTTATCGGGTGAACTTTCCGGCAAAGATATACAAATTTTAGAAAACAAATTGCAAAACCTGTCTCCCGAAAAAAGATTGGCAATTCAACAAATTACAGATATTATAATGGGTTTAGATACATAAAAAAGCTGTTTCAAAAACAGCTTTTTTATTTACCCTTTAATAAAAATATAAAATAATAGAGCACCGTATAAACCCATATCCACAACCGGTAATCTAATAATCAGAAAGGCACAGAGTTCCTCCACAATATTAGAGCGAAGCGGAACAAGTGCGAATGTGTCGCCCTTTCGCATTAGTCGAGCAGCGCGAAGGGCTGCGAACACCAAGGTTCTGAGCCTTTGGCTCAGGTTCTTTACTACTATCTGCTATCTGCTATCTGCTTAAATTCTAATTTACGGGCTCAAAGAGCCCGTAAATTAGAATTTACAATGCTTGCAAAAGGAATGATAATATGATATTATTACTATAATTATGTATAAAAGTAATTCGCACAGGCTTTGAGGTGATTTTTTGAATAAAAGAAATATTGCGGTGGTGTTCGGCGGCGTATCGAGTGAACATATGGTTTCGTGTGTGAGCGCACGCAGCGTAATTGAAAACATTAACCGTGAAAAATACAATGTATATATGCTCGGTATTACGCTCGAGGGAAAATGGTATTTATATGAGGGTGATACTGCCCTGTTGCCGGAAGATAAGTGGGTGAATGAAGCGTACATCACACCGGCATTCATCTCCCCCGATACCGGCGCACACGGCATTACGGTACTAAGAGAGGACAGCAGCGAAATCATCCGCTTAGATGCAGTGCACCCGGTACTGCACGGCAAAAACGGGGAGGACGGCACGATTCAGGGACTGTTCCAATTAGCGGGCATTCCCTTTGTGGGGTGCGACCATTTATCGAGCGCTGTGTGTATGGATAAAGCGTTTACAAATATGACTGCCGATGTTGCCGGCATTCGCCAGGCAAAGTGGCGTAGCATTAATGCGTATGAATACCAAAAAAATGCCGATGCCTTTTTAGAGGAAGCGGTAGAATATTTAAAATTCCCGATATTTGTAAAACCCGCCAACGCAGGTTCCTCCGTCGGCATTTCAAAAGCGAAAGATATGACCGGCTTAAAAGAAGCGATGCAAATCGCCTTTGCAGAAGACAGTAAGGTGGTTTTGGAACAGTTTATAGACGGGTTTGAAGTAGAGTGCGCCGTGCTCGGCAACGAGGAACCGCTTGCGAGCACTGTGGGTGAAATTTTGCCCGAAAGCGAGTTTTATGACTACGAAGCGAAGTATGTGACCGGTTCTACCGGCCTTTCCATTCCGGCACAAAATATTGATGAGAATAAAATTAACGAGGTGCGTGAAAATGCCATTAAAGCCTATAAAGCACTCGGTTGTGCGGGGCTTTCTCGTGTAGACTTTTTTGTAGAGAAAAGTACGGGGGAAGTATATTTTAACGAAATCAACACCCTGCCCGGCTTTACAAGCATCAGTATGTACCCGAAATTGTGGGAAGCGAGCGGCATTCCCTACAGCGAATTATTGGATAAATTAATCACATTAGCGCTTGAGCGCGGAGGCAATATATGAATAAAAACGCACCGATAGCGATTTTTGATTCCGGCATGGGCGGACTGTCCGTTTTCAGGGAGATTGAAAAACTGATGCCGCACGAAAATTTAATTTACTTTGGCGATACGGCGCGTGTGCCTTACGGCACAAGAAGTGCCGAAACGATTGAAAAATTTGTCAAAAGTGATTTGGATTTTTTGGCGCAGTTTCAGCCCAAGCACATTGTGGTTGCCTGCGGCACGGCGAGCAGCGTCGGCAATAAAGTATTAAAAAAAGAATGCGAACACTTCACTTCCGTGATTACCCCCTCGGCAATCGCCGCCACCAAAGCGACGAAAAACGGCAAAATCGGTGTCATCAGCACCGTGGCGACGCTTAAAAGCGGTGCCTTTGTCAGAAAAATCAAAAAGATGATGCCGGAAGCGAAAGTCTATACACAAGCGACCCAGTTATTTGTTAACTTGGTCGAAAACGGGTTTGATGAAAATACCGAAGTTGCCGACGTGGTTGCCAAAGCCTATTTAAAAGACCTCAAAAAAGCGGGGGTTGATACCTTGATTTTGGGTTGTACCCACTTTCCCCTGCTCTCAAATGTGATAGGGAAGACAATGGGTGAAGGGGTGACCCTCATTTCATCGGGCTACGAAACTGCACTTGCCACCAAAATGGATTTGGAAGCGCTGGATTTATTAACCGACAGCGATGCACCCGGCACCAAACGCTTTTTTGTATCGGACGACTTACACACATTCTGTGAAATGGGCACTATCTTTTTACATCACCCGCTCAACCGGGATGAAGTCGAGTTGGTCGAAGTCAAGTAAAAATAGAATCAATAAAACCTTTTTATGGCGTGCTACGCACGCAAAGAATAAAGAAGAAAGAAAAAAGAAGAATGAAGGGCGACACATTCGCGCTTGTTCCGCTTCGCTCTATGGGCTCGCTACGCTCGCAGAAAAGAGAGAAGAAAAAAATGATATGATGAAACACAATGCAACAATCTATGTAAAAGGTGTGCAGTCGGTTGACGGTGAAGATGACATCATTGAACTGACAAGCGAAGGCACGGTAGAAACCGGCGAAAAAGGCTTACGCCTTTGTTACAATGAATTTGATGATGATGGGCTGGAATCCAAAACCACCCTCACCCTCATTGGCGAAACGGTGAAAATTGACCGCAGCGGCGGCAATGAAATGAGTATGATTATTCAAAAGGACAAGCACCGTAAGTGTACCTACTCCACCCCGATGGGGGCGCTGTTTATCGGCACTTACGGCACGCACCTCTCGCACGGCGGCAACCGCTTGCACCTGCGCTATGATTTGGATATGAATGCCGTGCTGATGAGCCAAAACGAATTAGAAATAAAGTATATTATAGATTAGGGAGAGAAAATGGCACAAATACTCTTAAATACGAAACAGAATTTAAAAAATGCTGTATTGGATGCGATTCAAAAAGGTATTGCCGCCGGTGATTTTCCGGAAGCGGAATTGCCGCCGGTGAACATTGAAATTCCGGCAGACAGCAAAAACGGCGATTTTTCCACCAATGCGGCGATGGCGATCGCAAGAACCTTTCGCAACAACCCGCGCAAAATTGCCGAGATTATCACGGGCAATATTGACCTTGGCACCTTGCCGATTGCAAAGTGTGAGATTGCCGGTGCGGGCTTTATTAACTTTTATTTGAGTGAAGATTACTATGCCGCCGTGGTGGCAGAAGCCCTCGAAAAGGGTGAAACCTTCGGCGCTTCGGATTACGGCAAAAAAGAACGCATTAATGTGGAATTTGTTTCCGCCAACCCGACAGGGCCTATGCATATGGGTAATGCCAGAGGCGGCGCGCTCGGTGACTGTTTAGCAGCGGTGCTTGAAAAAGCCGGTTACTATGTGGAACGAGAGTTTTATGTCAACGATGCGGGCAACCAAATTTTAAAATTTGCCCTCTCGCTCTCGATTCGCTATTTGAGTTTATACCTGCCGGAGGGTGACCCTCGCTGTGAACTGCCGGAGGATTCCTACCACGGGGCAGATATTTTGGAGCGCGCCAAAGAATTTGCCGCCGTTTACGGGGATGCCTATGTCAATGTGAGTGAGGACGAACGCCAAAAAGCGCTTGTAGACTTTGCACTGCCCAAAAATATTGCGGCAATGAAAGAACTGATGCATAAATACCGCATTGAGTACGACACTTGGTTTTTAGAGAGTGAATTACATAAAAAAGAAGTCGGCGAGGTCATCGACATCCTCACCGAAAAGGGCTACACCTATGAAAAAGACGGTGCGCTGTGGTTTGCCGCAGCCAAAGTCGGCGGCGAGGAGTATAAAGATGAAGTGCTTGTGCGCTCCAACGGTACCCCTACCTACTTTACTGCCGATATTGCCTACCACCGCAACAAACTTTCAAAGCGAAACTTTGCGCGTGCAATCGATATTTGGGGTGCCGACCACCACGGGCATGTGGCAAGGCTCAAAAACGCCTTAAACGCTGTGGGCGAAAACGGCGATAAACTAGATGTGGTGCTCATGCAACTCGTCAGGCTTATTAAAGATGGTAAACCCGCCAAAATGAGCAAGCGCACCGGCAAGGCGATTACCTTAGAGGATTTATTAAATGACATTCCCGCCGATGCAGTCAGGTTCTTGTTTAATATGCGTGAATCCACCAGTCAAATGGATTTTGATTTAGACCTTGCCGTAGAGCAGTCCAGCCAAAACCCGGTATATTACGTGCAGTATGCGCATGCAAGAATTTGCTCGATTCTGCGTAAAATGGAAGAAGAGGGCATCACCGTGCGCACCTGCAGTGCAGAAGAACTCAAACTTTTAAACAGTGAAGAAGAACTTGCCATCATTCGCCACCTGGCATCGCTTACGGAAGAAATCATCACTGCCGCAAAGGCATATGACCCGGCAAGGATTACACGCTTCGTGACCACCCTTGCTACCCTCTTCCATAAGTTTTACAATGCGCGCCGCGTTGCGGTAGAGGATGAATCGCTGATGATGGCACGGCTCAACCTGTGCCTTGCGGTTAAAACCACCATTAAAAGCATTTTAGAGATGTTTAAAATCACCGCACCGGAGAAAATGTAGATAAGGCATAATTCATAGTTCATAAGGCATAGGGAACTCGCCGCGCGAGTAGTGAATAGTGAATAGAGAAGAGAGAATAGTGGTGGGCGGGACACCCGCTCCCGTTCCGCTTCGCTCTAATTATGTAAGGGAGGGTCTCTGTGCCCTCCCGATAACTTTCATCTGTTGTGTGTACAATAAAGGGGACGGTTCTGTTTATTGAAAAATTCAATACAATAAACAGAACACCGCATGATTCTATTTTAATCACACACAATGAATGAAAACCTGATATAATAGATTTGCAGGAAAGGTCGGGGGACGGTTTGTCGATTCAATCACGCCTTTAGAACATGACCAAAACTATCTTTGAGTACACAGAACTGCTGCCAGACAGCGTACGCTAAACTTCTTTTTTCGGATAGTTTCTCCTGCAAATCTATTTTTTAGGAGTGTGATTATGCAACCGATTTTAGAACCGATTTTAGAGTGCTGCTGTGGTGTGGATGTTCATAAAAATATGATTGAAGCTTGCATCATTAAAGGCATTTATGAACCAATTTTCATTAGAAAACGATTTTCAACTTTTCAAAATGAATTAATTGATTTTGCTCATTGGCTTTATGAACATGATTGTTATCATATTGCGATGGAAAGTACCGGTGTGTATTGGCGCCCCATTTATGAGGCAATTGAGGAGTATTCCCCATACTATGAAAATATCATCGTTACCAATGCACATCATATGCGTAATCTTCCGGGCAGAAAAAGTGATGTAAAAGATGCCGAATGGTTAGCTACATTAATGCAACGCGGGCTACTAAAAGGTTCCTTTATCCCCGAGAGAACTATTAGAGATTTAAGAGAATTTTCAAGAATTTACAAAAATGCTGTTAATGAAAAAAGCCGTTGTTTGAATCGACTTGAAAAGTTTCTTCAAACACACGGCTTTAAACTATCCAGCGTTTTGAGTGATATTAATTCTGTCAGTGGTATCAAAATTTTAACAACACTTAGCCAAAAAGGCTCCCTTACCATTGAAGATATTCAAAACGCGGTTGGCAACCGTACAAAAAAATCTTCTGAAGAAATACAACTTGCAGTTTGCGGTAAATTAAATGCAAACGGTTGTTTCCTTTTGGCAGATTTTTTAGACCAACTCAAATGGATTGAGGAACATATCGAGAAAATCCTCAACAAAATGATTGAAATCGCTGAGCCTTACCGAGATATTTTAGAAAGACTTGATTCCATCGTTGGTATTGACATTACAGCTGCCTTATTAATTTTAGCAGAAATCGGCGGTAATGTACAACAAAATTTTCAAACAGCGGGACATCTTTGTGCTTGGGCGGGATTAAAACCAAGAAATGATGAAAGTGCGGACAAGTTCAAGTCTAAAAAAGTATTACCCGGTAATCCGTATATTAAATCAATACTTTGTCAATGTGCTTGGGTAACTGCAAAAAACAGAAAAAATCCATTTGGTCACTGGTTTTGGTCTCATCAAGGAAAACTCGGTAAAAAGAAAGCCATTATTGCTGTTTCAAGAAAAATTCTAGCATTAGCCTACTACTTAATTGTTACAAATCAACTATATGATAATGAAGTCGCCATGCGACCGTATCTAAACTAATTCTAATTTTCCAATATATTTTTAATTCAGCTCATTTTATGGGCT
>CADBJA010000073.1 GCA_902794945.1 Oscillospiraceae bacterium | reverse complement strand
GTAAAGGGTGACTCCCTGCAGTGCAGGGAGATGTCACGAAGTGACAGAGGGTACGGGCTCCGGTTAGGAGGGGGACCGCTTTAGCGGTGGAGGGATTGTAAGTCATAGGAAGTTTGCCGTGCCCTCCCGAAATTTCTTTCACCTGATATAAACGGCGGTGTGTCGAGGTCGCCACGCCCTACAAGTTTAAAACTGTAATTCACCATTTCATCCGTAGGGTGCGATGCCCACATCGCACTGTTTTAAAGATTCCTCGACTACGCTCGGAATGACAGACAAGGCGGAGCCTTGCAAAGAAGAAAGAAAAAAGAAGAAAGAAAAATGGTGGTGGCGAAGCGATGCTTCGCATTGTAATTCTACATTTTACTTTCTACATTCTACATTAATAATGTCATCTCGACCGAAGTGGAGAGATCTTTGAATCGGGTATGGGCGAAGCCCATCCAAAAGCTGAACACTGAACACTGAACACCAAAATCTTTTTCTCTGCCCATAAGCAGAGAAATTAGTATTTGCATTCGCGCGCGATGTATAATATAATAAATTTATACATCATTTTTACGATACATTCAAAAAGAGAGGTATGCTGTTATGAAAATTACAACCAACCAAAACGAAAAAGACATTACCTTTATCATTGAAGGCAGAATTGATACGCTCACTTCGGGTGAATTGGAAACCGCCGTGCAAGAATATTTAGAGTGCGGCAAACCAATCATTTTTGATATGGCGGGGGTAGACTATGTGTCGTCCGCCGGCATTCGTGTGATTATTCAAGTGCACCAAAATGTGGGCAAAGAGAACTTTTTACTGAAAAATGTGCCCGGCAATGTGATGGAACTGTTTAAGATGACAGGCTTCCAAAAAGTTTTGAATTTTGCATAATGCAGGAGTAAACCGATGAGTATTTTATTTGAAAAAATCTGTAAAAATATTAGCGAACACCCTGATTTTACCGTTTTTATTGATGCGGATAAAAGTGCGTTTACCTTTGCGGAACTGGATTCCTTTGCCAGAAAGGTAGCGCACAAATTAAGCCTTTCCGGCGTCGGCAAAGGTGATTTTGTTACGATTGAGTTGCCAAAGTGCAAAGAATTTACCGCCGCCGTTTGGGGCGTGTGGCTGGCAGGCGCCGCCTATGCTCCGCTCTCACCGACTTATCCGGAAGAGAGAATACAGTTTATTCGTGAAAACTGTCACGCGGCGGCAGTGATTGATGAAAAGTTTTTAAAGCATATTGAGGCAGAGCCGCTGTTTGAAGGCACACCCGCGCCCGATGCCGATGACCCTGCGCTGCTGATATATACCTCCGGCTCTACCGGCAACCCCAAGGGCGTGTTACACACCCACCGCAGTGTGGAGGATGCCGTGTTGCGCTTTAATGAATATGTGAACCTGCCTGCCGGCAGTGTGACGGCGCTTGCCGCCCCGTTTGCCTTCATTGTATCGCTGCACGATATTTTTATGCCGTTAAGCGAGTGCTTTACCGGCTACATTATGCCGCTTGAAGTGATGCGTGACCCGGTATTGCTTGCCGATTTTATTGAAGAAAACGGCATTAATTTTACCTTTATCAGTCCGAAAATGCTCAAGGTATTTGAGCCTAAGGGCGAGAGCCTAAAAACCGTTTATACCGGCAGCGAGCGTGTATCCGACACTTACAGTGAAAAGTTTGAACTCATTGTGATGCTCGGTCAAACCGAAACCGCCGGTGCCACCCTCGGCTTTAAGGTAGACAAGCCCTATGCCAACACCCCTATCGGTAAACCGATGGGCAACATTCGTGCGCACATTTTAGATGAAAACGGCAACGAGGCGGAGGAAGGCGAACTGTGCTTTGCCGGTTACTTTGCTCGCGAGTATTTGGGACTTCCCGCACAGTCTGCCGAAACGATGACGGATAACCCCTTTGCGGCGGAAGACGGGTTTGACAAACTTTTACGCACCGGTGACATTGTGCGCCGCGGGGAAGACGGGAATATTATTTACTTAAACCGTAAAGACTGGATGGTAAAAATCAACGGCCAGCGCGTGGAACCGGGCGAAATTGAAACCCTTATCAAGGCGGTACCCGGCATTCACGATGCGTGCATTAAAGATTTTAAAAACCAATACGGGCAGGTGTATTTGTGCGCTTACTTTGTGCAAAAAGAGCCGGTGGAAGAAGAGGATATTAAAGCCTTTATCGGTGAAAAACTGCCCGCTTATATGATACCGGCATTCTTTATAAAACTTGAGAAATTGCCGGTCAATGTTAACGGCAAATTAGACCGCTCAGCCCTCAAAGCCCCCGAAGCGGGCAACTACAAGGGCGATTATGTGGCGCCCGAAACCGATATGCAAAAGGCACTGTGCGCCGCGTTTGAGAGTGTGCTCGGTGTCAAAGACATCGGTATCGAGGATGATTTCTTTGCTCTGGGCGGCGACTCCATTAAGTGTGCGATGGTTGCTGCACAGTGCGAAGTGTATAAAATCAGCACTGCCGATATTTTTGCCGGCAAAACCCCGCTGATGATTGAACGCCTGCTGCTGCAAAAGGCAGGGCGCAAAACCCTTGTTAAAAAGAGCGAAACCCCGCGCATTTATGCCCTCACTCCGTTTGAAAGAGGGATGTATATTGAGCAAAAGTTAAACCCCGATTCGGTGGTTTACAACTTAAATATTTGCGCTGTCATTCACGGCGCAGATGCGGCGCAGATTGAAACGGCACTGCAAACCGTGTTTGCTTCTCACGAAGCCTTCCACTCTTTTTACAGCGAGCAAAACGGTCTGCCCGTGCGCGTGTTGACCGATAAAACGCCCGGTATAACACACAAAACCGCCGCAACGGTTGAAGCCGCGCTTGAAGAGGCGGATAACTATAATATCCCCTTTAATCTTAACGAGGCAATTCCCGTAAAACCCTTCCTTTACACGGTGGAGGACGGTGCATTTGTGTTACACTTGGCACTGCACCACATTGCGTTTGACGGCGGCTCGGCAGATACCTATATCAAAGAACTATTCGAGTGCCTGCAGGGCAAAAAGCCTGCGGAAGGCGCGATTGATTTATCCGATATTTATGACAGGCAGTTCCATACCGACAGCGGTTTGGCGTTTTATAAAGAACTGTTTGCGGACGGTGTACCGGTCAACGATATGCCATTAAAAGGCAAGCGCCCGAAAGTACATCCGCTCTCCGATAAAAAACTGCGCTTCACCTACTCTGCCAAAGAACTGGAAAGCATTGATAAAACCGCAAGGCGCTACGGCGTAACGGAGTTTGAACTCATTTTCTCCGCCGTGGCAATGGCACTGGGCAAATACACGGTGAGTGAAGATGTGGTGTTGGGCATCCCGACCAATATGCGCCCGAACGGTGCCGACGATGTCATCGGTATGTTTGTGAACACCGCGCCGCTGCGTGTCAAACCCGTTAGGAATATGGCAGTGCGCGAATACTTAAAAACCACCGGTGAAGCGGTGCGCCGTGTCACTTACGGTGCCGCATTGCCGTTTGAAGATGTGGTGGCGGAGTTTGTTAAACAGCGTGATGAGAGCCGCAACCCGATGTTTGATGTGAGCGTGAACTATATGTGGAGCCCCGCTTCTTATGAAGCAGGCGAGCTAAAGGTGGAAGCTCACACCGCCCTGCAGAGTATGGGGCGTGACATCGGTGTGGTCATTCATAAGAGCGAGAGCGGTTTGGAGTTTATTCTACAATATTCTACCGCCCTGTTTGAAGATGCGGTCATTGAAAACTTTGCCGCACAAATTCGCTCTTGTCTTGAAAAAATGGCAAGCGATGACACCAAAACTCTGCGTGATGCCATGGCGTTGCCCGCCGCCCAAATGGAGCAGATGGAAGCGTTCAGCACCGAGGGCACGGGTGAAGTACCGATTACCCTTTTGCACGAAATGTTTGAGCATGCCGTGGAGCAGTATGCCGATAAAACGGCACTCATTGCAAGCGATGCCACCCTTACATACAAAGAACTCAACGAGCGTGCCAACATTGTGGCGCATAATTTGATAGAAAAAGGCATCAAGGTTGGTGACAGTGTAGCGCTGTTATTGCCCAGGGAGTCCTGTTTCTTCTCGTGCCTGTTCGGTGTCAACAAAGCGGGCGCCGCTTTTATTCCGTGTGACCCGCAATACCCGGCAGACAGAATAAATCATATTGTAAGCGACAGTGAGGCATCCTACATCATCACCACCGCCGATAAAATCGGTGAATACCCGCCCGAAAAGGCAATTTTGGTAGATGATATTGTGCGCGGTGACAAGCGCGAAAACCCCGGTATCGCGATGAGCGATGAAGAACTGGCTTATATGATTTATACCTCCGGTTCCACCGGTAAACCCAAGGGCGTGATGTTGCGCCACTGCGGTATTTGTAACTATTTAAGCGATTTTCCGACTAACACGATTATGCATAACATTGTCACGAGAGCGAGCACCTATATTTCCGTGACAACCATTTCGTTTGATATGTCGTTTAAAGAGCATACGGCGTCGCTCTGCCACGGAAAAACCCTCATTTTCACCGCGGAGGATGAAATGAACGACCCGAGAGCGCTTGCGGAACTGATGCAAAAATACGGTGCAGATTGTATTAACGCCACACCGTCTCGCCTTGAGCAGTATATGGAGTATGCGCCGTTTAAAGAAGCGCTCGGCGGGTGCAAACTGATTATGTCCGGCGGCGAAGGCTATCCGCTTTCACTGCGTGATGCGCTGCGTGAGTGTGCGCCCGATGCCGTGATTGTCAATACCTACGGGCCGACCGAAATCACCGTTTCTTCAAATGCAATGAATTTAACGGAAGAAACATATATTTCTATCGGCAGACCGCTCACAAACTATAAAGAATATATTGTTGATAAATTCGGCGATATTGCTCCTTACGGCGTGATAGGCGAGTTATACATCGGCGGTGTGGGCGTTGCAAAAGGCTATAAAAATCTGCCCGAAAAGACCAAAGAAGTGTTTATCACGTACAGGGGCGAAAGAATGTACCGCTCCGGTGACTATTCTAAATGGGACGCGCGCGGCAATGTGCTCATTCTCGGCAGAATTGACAACCAGGTTAAACTCAGAGGCTTGCGCATAGAACTCGGCGAAATTGAAGGGCTCATCGCCGTACAGCCGCACATTAAAAAAGTGGCGGTGGTGATTCGCAAACTTAACGGGCAAGATAATTTGTGCGCTTACTTTGCAGCCGATACACAAATTGATGTGGATGCTTTGCGTGAAGAACTCAAGCAGCACTTAACGCCCTATATGGTGCCGACCGCTTACTTGCAAATGGCGGAATTGCCGATGACGGCAAACGGCAAAACCGATATTAAGCACTTGCCCGAACCGGTACCGGTATCGCTTGGCGAATATGTGGAGCCGGAGGGTGAAACCGAAACCTTCTTCTGCGAAACCTTTAAAAAGGTGCTTAAATTAGATAAAGTGGGCGCCACGGATGATTTCTTTGAAATCGGCGGTACTTCGCTTGTGGCATCCTCCGTGGTACTTGAAGCGAGCGAAAACGGTTTTGAAATCACCTACGGCGATATTTTCAAATACACCACGCCTCGACAGTTGGCAAAACTGTTTGCGGAGGGTGAAATTGAAGAAAGCAGCGGTATGTTTGATTTTGAGGGTTACGATTACTCAAAAATAGACGCCCTGCTTGCCAAAAACACGGTAGAGAGTTTTACCGCGGGCGAAACGAGAGCACTCGGCAATATTCTCATCACCGGTGCCACCGGTTATATGGGTGCGCACCTGCTCGCAC
This sequence comes from Oscillospiraceae bacterium, assembly GCA_902794945.1. Taxonomy (GTDB): domain Bacteria; phylum Bacillota; class Clostridia; order Oscillospirales; family Acutalibacteraceae; genus RUG714. The sequence goes on along the minus strand of CADBJA010000073.1, from coordinate 1,348 downwards.
AATACCTCGAAGAAGAAAAGGGCACCGCGTATTGTATGTTGCGTAAAGGGCAGTTTGAAGATGCCAAGCAGCGCCTGCAAAACTTAATGTATTACTACTTTGATGACCGCTTTGAAGAAGAGCTCGCCACCCGTGTAGAAGTGTTTAACGGCGATGTGACCGATTACAAATTCTTTGAAGTGTTTGAAAAAGAGCCGATTGATACGGTCTTTAACTGTGCGGCAAATGTAAAGCACTTCTCCAACGGTACCGATATTGAAGATATTAATGTCGGCGGTGCGGTCAACTGTGCGAAACTCTGTGAAAAAATCGGCGCAAGGCTCATTCATTTCTCTACCGTCAGCGTAGCGGGCACCACATTAGAGCCGGAAAAACTTTCTAAATCGGTGCTCGATGAGCGCACCCTGTATTTCGGACAGTCGCTCGATAATAAGTACACCTCGTCTAAACTGATGGCAGAGCGCATGGTTCTTGAAGCCGCTGCCGAAAAGGGGCTGGATGCCAAGGTCATCCGTGTGGGTACCCTTGCCGCCAGAGAGTCGGACGGCGAGTTCCAAATCAACTTCTTAACCAACAACTTTATGGGCAGATTGCGCTCTTACAGTATGCTCGGCTGCTTCCCGTACAGCATGATAGAAAACCAGGTATGTATGGGACCGATTGATACTTCTTGCGCCGCTTTCTTAAAACTCGCGCGCACCCCGAAAGCATGCTGCCTGTTTAATGCGATTAACAACCACACACTGCCGCTCGGCGACATTATTCGCCGTATGAACAAAAACGGTATGGACATCCGCTTTGTGGAGTATGATGAATTTGTGGATGCACTTGAAACAGCGCAACAAGACCCCGAAAAAGCGGCAATTCTTTCAAGTATGACCGCCTATATGAACATGGGGCACGGCAAGCAGGTTATCACCCTGCCGGCACAGGCACACTACACCACCCAGATTTTGGCACGCATGGGCTTTTTCTGGAACGCCGGCAACGAAAAGTATGTGGATGACTTTATCGGTGTGTTACAAGGCTTCCGCTTCTTTGAGAAAGACAATTTAATCAGATAGCATCTCTCATTTGGGCGGTCTTTGACCGCCCAAATGAGAAAAATGCACAAGGCATAAGGCACAAGGCACAAGTAGGGGCGGATACCATCCGCCCGAAAGAAAAAAGAAGAATGGTGGGCGGGACACCCGCCCTCGTTCCGCTTCGCTCTATTTACTGTTGGGCTCGCGTAGCGAGCAAAACGAAGAAAGTAAATATGATGTTTTCATCTTAACCGCTTTATATCGCCCCTTGTGAGGGGAGATGTCACGAAGTGACAGAGGGGTAGTCAAATGAGATGAAAGTA
>CADBJA010000072.1 GCA_902794945.1 Oscillospiraceae bacterium | reverse complement strand
ATCCATTACAGATTAATGTTGATAAGAAGAATGTATTTATCAATCAAGCGCGAATGTGTCACCCTTATATTTTTTCTTTTCTGTGGATTTCTTTTCACGAAAACAAGAAAAGAGACAATATACAAAAATCGGTTGCAAAATATTCCTGTTGTGATATAATATATACACTTATAACTATATTTATCGTACATCGGATTCTTTTGGGTGTTTTCTTTTTATGCCCCAAAATGAAATTAGGCGTTGTACGGAAATAGCAATTTAAGTGAGGAATGAAAAGTATGAGATCAAACACACTAAAGTACATTTTAAAGCGTGTATTGTTGTCGATTTTTACCGTGTGGGTTGTCATTACCATAACATTTTTCGTAATGCACGCAGTACCCGGCGGGCCTTTTGTCGGAGAAAAGGCAACTACACCGGCTGTACAGGCAGCGATGGAGGCCAAATACGGTTTAGATAAACCGCTATTGGTGCAATACGGAACTTATTTAAAAGACATTGTTACAAAATTTGATTTCGGACCGTCTTTAAAACAGCGTGGCAGAATGGTAATTGATATTATTTTTGACGGCATGAAAACTTCGGTTTACCTCGGTGTGCTCGCAGCCGCATTGTCTACATTTGTAGGCGTTATTTTAGGCGCGATTGCCGCTTTGAGGCGCAACAAACTGATAGACCGCATTATTATGGTTATCACAACCGCTTTTGTTTCGATGCCCTCGTTTATTATGGGGTCGCTGCTATTGGCGTTGTTTGCCATTCGGTTGCAATGGCTGCCGGCAAACGGCGCGGCAACCGGCGGCTTGATTTTGCCTATTATTACATTGGCACTATATCCGATGGCGTATATTACGCGCTTAACGCGCTCGTCCATGTTAGATGTTCTCGGGCAGGATTATATCAGAACGGCGCGGGCAAAAGGGCTTTCGGGACCGAGAATTATTTACGGGCACGCGCTTAAAAATTCTCTGATTCCCGTATTAACCTATATCGGACCGATGTTGGCGTATATTGTTACCGGTTCTTTGGTCGTGGAACAGATTTTTGCCGTTCCCGGTATCGGCAGGCAATTTGTCAGTTCCATCACCAATCGTGATTACCCGATGATTATGGGCACTACGATTATTTTGGCGGCGCTCATTGTTGTGATGAATTTATTGACGGATATATTATATAAAGTAGTAGATCCGCGTATCCAATTTGAATAAGGGAGGGTAAAAATGAAAAAGAAAAAGTTTACTTTCCATGTTGATTTGGATATGTTTATTCCTGCAACAGATAAGGAAAAAGAGTATTTAGTAAAAATGAGACCGTCCTCCACTTTCTTTAAAGACGGGATGAAACGGTTATATAAAAATAAAGTGGCATTTATCAGCTTGATTTTAATACTGCTTATTACGATATCCAGTATTGTTCTGCCGATCTTTTGGCCGTATTCTTATGAAAATCAGTTAGGGGTAAGGCCGGGGCAAACGGTAGACGCAAGTTATAATAACTTAAAACCGTTCGAGTATGGTACCACCGAGCAGGAAATGAAGGCGAATGGAGAAAAAGTATTTCCGCATATTTTCGGCACCGATGCTGCCGGCAGAGATTATTTTATCCGCGTTGTTTACGGCACAAGGGTATCGCTTGCCGTAGGTTTTTTCGCAAGCGTCATTGTGCTTGTAATCGGCACGCTGATCGGCTCCATATCCGGTTATTTCGGCGGCAAGGTGGACTTGTACATTATGCGCTTTGTCGATATTATTTATTCCTTGCCCGATATGCTGATGGTAATTTTACTCTCGGCTGTGTTGAAACTAACACTCACGCCCGTGATTCAGGGAACCGTGTTTGAAACCATCGGCGCTAATATTATCAGTTTGTTTATTGTGTTTGCCCTGTTGTACTGGGTGAGTATGTCCAGATTGATTAGGGGTCAAATTTTATCACTCAGAGAGCAGGAATATGTGTTATCTGCCAGAGCAACCGGCGCAAAGGGAAAATGGATTATTACCAAACACTTAATTCCCAATTGCATCAGTGTTGTCATTATTTCGGCTGCCCTGCAGATTCCTTCGGCAATTTTTACAGAGAGTTACCTCTCTTTCTTAGGCTTGGGTGTAAACGCGCCAATGCCTTCTCTCGGTTCGTTAGCGTCTGAGGCGTTAAACGGTCTTTCCACCTATCCGTACAGACTGGTTATTCCGGCAATTATTATTTCGCTTATTGTGCTTAGTTTGAACCTGTTTGGTGACGGACTTCGTGATGCGTTTGACCCGAAACTCAACGATTAAGGAGGTAAGAAGATGGCATTATTAGAAGTGAAAAATCTCAAAACCTCTTTTTTCACCGATGCAGGCGAAGTGAAAGCGGTTAATGATGTTTCATTTACACTCGATAGAGGTAAGGTATTGGGTATTGTAGGGGAATCCGGTTCGGGAAAATCCGTTACCGCATACTCAATTATGCAAATATTAGCGTCTACCGGTAAAATTAAAAGCGGCTCTATTTGTTTAGATGGGCAAGAATTGGTGGGCGCCGATGAAAAGGTGATAAAAAATGTCAGGGGTAATAAGATTTCTATTATATTTCAAGACCCGATGACTTCGCTCAATCCCACCTACACCATTGGCAAACAGTTGATGGAACCGATTATGCTGCACACCGGCAGAAATAAAAAAGAAGCATATGAGCGTGCGGTAGAAATGCTCCGGCTCGTAAATATAAATGACCCGGAAAAACGCATGAAACAATATCCCTTTGAACAATCCGGCGGTATGCGCCAAAGAATTATGATTGCAATGGCGCTGGCTTGTGAACCGGATATTTTGATTGCGGATGAACCGACAACAGCGCTCGATGTTACGATTCAAGCGCAAATATTAGAATTAATGACCAGCCTGCAAAAAGAGTTGGGCATGGCGATTATTATGATTACACACGATTTGGGCGTAGTGGCGCAACTTTGTGATGAAATCATTGTAATGTATGCCGGTTCCATTTGCGAACAGGGTACGGCAGATGAAATTTTTTACAACCCCTGCCATGAATATACGAAGGGATTATTGCGCTCAATCCCTACTTTGGACACGGCGGGCAAAAGATTACAACCGATTACGGGAACACCGATAGATTTGTTGAATATGCCAAAGGGTTGCCCGTTTGCGCCGCGGTGTGACAACGCAATGAGAATTTGTATTCACCACAATGCGCAAAAAATGCAAATCAATGAAAACCATGCTGCCTCTTGTTGGATGAATGTGAAAAAAGGCATTGAATCCGGCGAAATTGAAATAGATGAGAAAGGCGGTGAAGCATAATGGCGGATAACCACCCTATCATAGAAGTAAAGAATTTAAAGCAATATTTCCCGATTAACAACGGCTTTTTTAAGACCAAACCGCTCAAAGCGGTAGACGGTGTTTCATTTTCTATTAACAAGGGTGAAACCTTGGGGTTAGTTGGTGAGTCCGGCTGCGGCAAAACCACTGTCGGCAGAACATTGCTTCACTTATATACGCCAACGGACGGCGAAATTTGGTATGAGGGAAAACGCATTAAAACCAAGGCGGATATCAGAGAGTTTCGCAAAAAAGCAACCATGGTATTCCAAGACCCCTATTCGTCATTGAATCCGAGAATGACGGTTTCTGATATTATCGGCGAACCGCTTGATGTACATAAACTTTATAAAACTAAAAAAGAAAGAGAAGAGAAAATACTGCAGTTGATGGACTATGTCGGCTTAAACAGTGAGCATGCGTCTCGGTATGCCCATGAATTTTCCGGCGGTCAGCGCCAGCGTATCGGCATTGCGCGTTCTCTTGCGGTAAATCCTGACTTCGTTGTGTGTGATGAGCCGGTTTCCGCACTGGATGTATCCATTCAGGCACAAGTGATTAATATGTTTGATGAACTGCAGGAAAAACTCGGTTTAACCTACTTATTTATTGCGCATGATTTACTGGTGGTGCGCCATATTTCAGACCGTATTGCGGTAATGTATTTAGGGCATATTGTGGAACTTGCCTCCGCAGAAGAAATTTATAATCACCCGCTGCATCCTTACTCTCAATCGTTGCTTTCGGCAGTTCCGTTTCCGGACCCCAAGATTGCGAGAGAGAATAAAAGAATTGTATTAAAAGGTGATATTCCGAGCCCACTCAATGCGCCCAGCGGTTGTCCGTTTAGAACACGCTGCCGCTATGCAAATGAAAAATGCGCAGACCATATGCCTGAATTTAAAGAAGTTTCTGCAGGGCATTTTGTGGCTTGTTTCCGTACAGGAGAGATCAATTAGTGTAAAAAAGTGCAGGTGGCGTATTTTAAAAACTCGTACTTCATCTGTGCTTAAAATAAAATCATTGAAAGGATGATAGAAAAATGAAAAGAGTTTTAGCAATTGTTCTTGTTGCTGCTATGCTGCTTAGTTTTGCTGCTTGCGGTAACAAGAAAGAGAGCAGCGAAAAGTCTTCCATTTCGGTTTGCTTGGCTTCCGAACCGGATACAATTGATCCGGCTCTCAACTCTGCAGTTGACGGCGCTACTTTATTGGCACACCTGTTCTCAGGCCTTGCCAAGTGGCAGCAGGATAAAGACGGCAAACTTGAAATTGTGGCTGATGCTGCAAAAGAGTTGACCGAAGGTGTTAAAAACAGTGACGGTACTGTTACCTACACCTACACACTTAAAGACGGTCTTAAGTGGTCAGACGGTAAAGATGTGACTGCAAACGACTATGTATTTGCATGGCAAAGAGCAGCTTCTCTTGACCTTGCAGCTGACTACGGCTACATGTTTGATGTGGTGAAGGGCTATGATGAAATCGTTGAGGTTGACGATAATGATAAACCGGTGAACCCCGATGCAAAGCTTGCAGTAAAAGCTTTGGATGACAAGACTATCGAAGTAACCTTAAAGAATGAAGTCCCTTATTGGAATGAGCTTCTTGCATTCCCGACCTACTTCCCGGTGCGTGAAGATGTTGTTAAGAATGAATCTTGGGCAACAGACCCCGCTTCCTATGTCAGCAACGGTATGTATAAACTTACCGGTTGGGATCATAACTCCGTTATCACCCTTGAGAAGAACGCGGACCATCCGGATGCCGCTGAGGTTACCATGGATACGATTAAGTTCTATCTCTCCGATGATGCAAACAATATGCTTTCTAACTACAAGAACGGCGAATGGTCACTCATTGACTCTGTACCGACCAATGAAATAGCTACATTGAAAAAAGATTATCCGGATGAATTCTTTAATGTTGGTCAAATCGGCACCTATTATGTATGCTGGAACATCAACGAGCAGATTCTTCCTGCAGACAGCAAGCTGACAGGCGTTGAGGCTGAAAAAGCAAAAGCGGAAATCAGAAATGCCGTTTCTCTGTTACTTGACAGAAATTACATTGTAGACCAGATTGCACAGGGTGGTCAGATTCCGGCATCCTCTTTCGTGGCAATGGGTCTTACCGATGCTGACGGTTCTCAGTTCTACAAAAATACCGGCGTAAGCAAAGATTATGACGGTTACTTTGATACTTCCGCAGAGGCTTTAAAGGCGAACTTCAATACGGCTATTGAAACCCTTAAGAAGTATTATAACTATGACGAAGCCTCCGGCAAGTTCACAAACTTCCCGAAGATGACATATCTCTACAATACAGATGAAGGTCATAAGGCAATCGGTGAATACATCCAATCTACTCTTGCAAATGTCGGTATTGAACTGAGCATGGAAAACCAAGAGTGGGCTACCTTCCTCAACACTCGTAAGGATGGCGATTATTCTATTGCCCGTAACGGTTGGTTGGCTGACTATAATGACCCGATTTCTTTCTTGGATATGTGGACCACCGCTTCCGGCAACAACGATGTTCAGTTCGGTAAAGGCGCTCACAAGGATATTAAAGGTTACAGTATCGACTTAACCAAGTTTGGTTATAAAGATAAAGTGGAAAACGGTACATGGGCTGAAACTTATGATGTGCTTATTGCAAGAATCAAGACCTGCACAGACAAAAATAACCGCTATGCCATGATGCATATGGCTGAGGACATGTTAATGGCTACCGGTTGTATCACCCCGATTTACTTCTACACCGACCAATACATGCTTGCGAAGAATGTAAAGGGTTTCTTCTCGAATCCTCTTGGCTATAAGTATTTCATGTATTGTACGATTGAAGATAAATAATTCAGCGTTTATACCAAATGCCTAAGGCGATATGCCTTAGGCATTTTTTTGGCTTTGCAGGCGCTCGCTTTCACATCGCACCGGATTTACAGGTTTCTCGGCTGCGCTCTAAGGGCAGTGTTTGTTATTTCAACAAAACGCGAAAAATGTATGGAGAGCAAATGCCTATTTGTATTGACTTTTACACAGAATTGTTTATAATATTTATATATTTATAAAGCGTTATTTATGGAGAATAAAAATGTCAAAATCCATTGAAAAAGATACTCAAAAGAGCAAAAAGAAAGTGCTTATCGCCAAAATCGCGGCGATTGTTGCCGCGATACTCTTTGTGGTGTGGGGTGTGTACTCCATTGTGACCAACCCCAACCAAAATGAGCGGTTTTTGCTTAATTCTTTTGTCAAATACTATAGAGAATTAGAGCAGCCGGCAAGTTATAAACTCAAGGATTGCTCTGCGTATCACGAAAGCACCACCACTGCCGGTAAGGCATTTAAATATGCCATTATTGAGGTGGAGAAAGATGGTAAGAGTGAAAACCTGCTTTTAATTGTAGACGGTAAAAATAACGGCAAAGTATTTGAGGCTGACGCTCTTTCCGCTTTCGATTGTGCCGATAAAGGTTCGGTGCGCTTTGAAATCACCGACCACCAAGAGGGTGTCAACTTAAGCAAAGTGCAAAAAACGATTGACCGCTATTGGGATTTTCACGATGAAGATTAATCAATGAACAACTAACCCGACCAAACCCGGTCGGGATTTTCTTTTTTAAGACAGGGAACACCGCATGAATTTCTTTTATTCATACACAACAGATGAAAGTTATCGGGAGGGCACAGAGACCCTCCCCTACATAATTAGAGCGTACCCCTACATAATTAGAGCGTAGCGGAACGGGAGCGGGTGTCCCGCCCACCACTCTTCACTCTTCTCTATTCACTATTCACTGCGTGAAAGTTTCTTTCACGCTAACCGTCCCCTGTCTTACTGTCTTACCTCGAATAAATGTTATGGAGAATACAAATGCCGTAACGAAAGCCCTTCATGACCTTCGTTACGGCTATTTTGCGCATATTTCCGAGAGTTATTTAAACTTATGTCGTTTTAATTCTTTAATACTCGAAATATCATACGGTGTTACCTGGTAAACAAAGTAGTTTAACCAGTTGCTGTAAAACAGGTTTGCGCAAGAGCGCCAACTGACCACCGGTTTATTTGCCGGGTTATCGGCAGGAAAAAAGTTTTTGGGCATTTTGGTGCCAAGCCCTGCCTTTTTGTCGCGAATATACTCGTTTTTGAGGGTATCGGCATCATACTCCGAGTGACCGGTCACAAAAATCTGCCTGCCCCGTTTGGTAGATACACAGAACACGCCGGCTTCTTCACCGGAGGCTAAAATTTTGAGTGACGGTACCGCCTCTACATCTTCTCTTTTAAAAGTGGTGTAGCGCGAGTGCGGCACCTCAAAAACATCATCAAACCCGCGAAAGAGGATAGAGCGTTTATGGTCTACCTTGTGCTTAAACACGCCGAATAATTTTTCGGGCAATTCGTATTTCGGAATGCCGTAGTGGTAATATAACGCCGCCTGGGCGCCCCAGCACACATGGAGTGTACTGGTGACATGGGATTTCGTCCACTCCATAATTTCGCACAACTCATCCCAATACTCCACCTCTTCAAACGGCAGGCGCTCTACCGGCGCACCGGTGATAATCATACCGTCGTAATTATTATGTTTGACTTCATCGAAGGTTTTGTAAAAGTCAATCATATGCTGCTCGGATACATGCGTTGCCTTGTGAGAGACAGTTTGTAACAGTTCCATTTCTACCTGTAAAGGGGAGTTGCCGAGCAACCTGACCAGTTGGGTCTCGGTTTCTACCTTTGTCGGCATTAAATTGAGCAACAGTATTTTCAGCGGTCGTATTGCTTGGGTGGTTGCGCGCTGTGTGGTCATAACAAAGATATTCTCTTTTTCCATCTGCTTGACTGCAGGCAGATTATCGGGAATTTTAATCGGCATAATCGCTTAATCCTTTTTTATATTTTATTCAGTGCCTGTTCAATATCGGCAATAATATCTTCGGCGTTTTCAATACCCACGCTAAAACGCACCAGGTCGGGGCTGACACCGCATTCTTCCAACTGCTTGTCCGTCAACTGGCGGTGGGTGGTGGAAGCCGGGTGCAGGCAACAGGTTCTCGCATCTGCCACGTGGGTGACAATGGCAGCAAGTTGTAAGGAATCCATAAAGGTAACAGCCGCGTCTCTGCCGCCTTTTACGCCGAAGGAAACAACACCGCAGGTGCCGTTCGGCATATATTTTTTGGCAAGGGCATATTGCTCGTCATCTTCGAGCATGGCGCATTTCACCCACGAGATTTTATCACTCTTTTTGAGGTATTCGGCTACCTTTTTGGCGTTTTCGCAGTGGCGCGGCATACGCAGGTGCAGGGTTTCAAGCCCTAAGTTGAGCAGGAAAGCATTTTGCGGGGCTTGTACGGAACCCAAATCACGCTGCAATTGTGCCACTAACTTTAAGCCGTAAGCGCCTTTGCCGGTATCGGTGTACACAATGCCGTGGTAAGAGTCATCCGGCTCGGTTAAACCGGGGAATTTGTCATTTTGTGTCCAATCAAAATTGCCGCTGTCCACAATCACACCGCCGATGGTGCTGGCGTGACCTTCCATATATTTGGTGGTGGAGTGAATTACAATGTCGGCACCGTGTTCAATCGGGCGGCACATAATCGGGGTGGCAAAGGTATTATCAATAATAAGTGGAATGCCGTTTTCGTGTGCCACGGCGGCAAACGCTTCAATATCGAGTACATCCAAACTGGGGTTAGAGATGGTCTCACCGAAAACCGCTTTGGTGTTCGGCTGAATCGCAGCACGAATTTCTTCTTTCGAAGCGTGCGGGGAAATAAAGGTAAAATCAATGCCCAGTTTGCGCATGGTCACATTAAACAAGTTAAAGGTACCGCCGTAAATGGCTGAAGAACTGACAATGTGGTCGCCCGCACCCGCAATATTAAATACGGAATAAAAACTTGCCGCCTGACCGCTGCCGGTGAGCATACCGCTCACGCCGCCTTCTAATTTGGCAATTTTAGCGGCAACATAATCGCAGGTCGGGTTTTGCAATCTTGAGTAGAAATAGCCGGATTTTTTTAAATCAAACAACTCGCCCATCTCGACACTCGATTCATATTTGAAAGTGGTGCTTTGCACAATCGGAATGACGCGCGGTTCGCCGTTTTGCGGCTCATACACGCCTTGTACGCAATCGGTTTCAATATGTCTGTTCATTTTGATACCCCTTTTCTTTACATAAAAAATACAATTAAAAATAGTATATCATAAATCCGTTTAATATCAAGTTTTATTTTGGCGCAGTCTCTTTTCTTCTTTCCGTGAAAAGAGACAGAGAAAAAATTTGAAATATAAGGGCGACACATTCGCACTTGATTGGTAGATACATTCTTTTTATCAACATTAGTTTGTTTGTTTTAAATATGATTTTTAATTCACTTTGCGCTTATGCCGCGCGGGCACTTACTTTTGTAGCAACACAAAAAGTAAGCAAAAAGTTGCTTATAAGTTGATGGCAATCAATCGGCAATAGGTT
>CADBJA010000071.1 GCA_902794945.1 Oscillospiraceae bacterium | reverse complement strand
GTGACGGAGGGAGAGATGTACAAATCGGGTGTGGGTGTCCCACCCTCTCGCTACCGGCTATCGGCTAACAGCTAACAGCTTAAATTCTAATTTAGCCACCGCAAGGGTGGCGTAAATTAGAATTTAAAAACAGGGTGCAATGCACCCTGTTTTTAACGGTCTATAATCTTTGCCTTAATGTAATCTTTTACAAACTGTGTTTCGGTGGGGGAATCCATGATTTTGCCTGCGACATAATCCACACTTCTTGCGGCATACATGGCATCATACACGGTAAAGGTTTGCCCGGCAAAACTGTAAACGATATATGGTCTTGCTATGTAGTCGTAACTCCAGTTTTCAGCGTTAACATTAATCACAATATTAAACGTTTTCACTTCGCCTGCCGGTGTTTGGAAGGTGGAATATTTGCCGTTTTTGACCGAAACGGAAGCAACATGCTCACCGTCCAACACAAATTTTTTTAAATTCTTAAAATAATCTGCTCTTGTATAAATATAGCCGAAATCGGTTACTTCCACACCCTGCGGCATCAGCATAGATGAGCAAAAACGCATCGCCTGTTTATCGGCATCGCCGTTTGTATCAATTCTCAGGCTCGCGCCGCGATTCACATAATTAAACTTGCTCTCCGCTCTGTAGTAAGTGTTAAAAGAAGTGGTGGGGATATCTGCCGTATGTTCCGCTAACGCCTCATAATCGCACACTTCACCGACAGTCTTGGTGCCGTCCGCCTGTACTTCACAAGTGGCATATTTGCCGCAGTTTCTGGAACAAACATAATAGAGCATACCCTCGCTGCCATCCTCCGGTGCTTTGACCTGTTCTACCATATCGTGCCCGAGCGGTGTAATATCTTTATCTTCCTGCGTGGCGCAGATCATACAGGTTCTGCTCAACTTACCCGCCTTCTCGCAAGCCGGGGCTTCGCTCTCTTCCCACCCGGTCCACGAATGGCCGAACGCCGGAATGACTTCCCTGACAACTTCTTTACAACGCGAACAGGTGCTAAAACGGGAACCGTCCTGCGTGCAGGTAGCCTTGCTCTCAATCGTCCAAGTTTTGGTGTTATGCCCGAGTGCCGCAATCGGCTCGGTATAGGTATCATTACAGCGTGAGCAGGTATATAACTTTTCACCCTCTGCGGTACAGGTAGCTGCCGTTTTCACGGTACCGCTGTTCCAACGGTGTCCCAATGCATCGGTATAATTATCGGTATAGGTGTCATCGCATTTAGAGCAGGTATATACATCATACCCCTGCGCTTCACACGTGGCCGCTACGGTCTGCTTTACATAATCGTGACCGCTCGGCTCTATATCCACCGTGTAGGTGTGGTCACCGCGAATACAGGTGTAAGTGATAGTGCCCTTTTCGGTACAGCCCGCCTCTTTTGTGATGGCATAGGTATAAGAATGCCCCAAGGCAGAGCCTTCATCGGTAACGGTTTTGGTTTCGCCGCAGGTGCAAACGGCGGTTTTGGTACCGTCCTTCGTGCAAGTGGCATTCCTGTCGGAAGTGTAACTTAAAAAGCGGTGTGCTTCGGCGGTAAATACCGGTTTAAAAACCGTATCTTTGGAAAGGCGGCTGTCACTCGGTGTCCACCCGCCGAAGATATAATGATTGGCGGCATCGCTCGCCTTGCTTAAATCTGCCGGTTTCGGGATGGTTTGACCGGCTTTTAAGGTGCCGCCGCTGATGCGGTTGCCCGCCTCATCCTGAAATTCGTAAGTGTAACTGGCGTTAATGAGTTTGGTCGTTACCGTATCGTTAAAGCTTAAATATGTGGTATTGAGTTTGATGGTAGTATCGGAACCGTCAGCCGAGTTGGCGCCGGAACTCACGCTCAAAACACCGTCTGCCACGGTCACACCCGATACAAAGTTATCTAAATAAATGCTCGGCTGTTCATACCAAACCACGCCGAATTGATCGACCATTTCGGAACTGACCTCATACTGTGCCGGTGCCTCTCCCGCCTTGGGGATTTGAATGGTTGCCGGCGGCTTTTTGATAAACTTGCAACTTTGAATGGCGGGATAGTTGCCTTTGCTCACATCCACACTCATATTTTTCTTTTCGTGTGAGAAGAGATTGGCGCCGCTCAATTCTCTGTTAGAAGTATCGTTTAAGACATAGGTGCCGTTGACCGAGATTTTAAACTTACCCTGCCATTTACGCCAACCGCCGCCGTCAAAGTCGATGGTTAATGAAATGCGAGTCGGGAATTTATTGCCGCTGCCTGTATAAGTATAGGTCTCTTTCTTTTGCACATAGTCATAATCAAGTTCTACCTGGTGAATGAGTTCTTCACCGCCGGTACCGTTGAGCGGTTTACCGTAAAGTTCCAACACGGGGTGTCCGTTATCGTTACAATCGGCATTGTTTTCGGTAATCATTTGCAGGGTATATGAATAGGTTGTCGCCGCAGCCGCAGCCTGCGGTACGGAGAAAACCAAACAAGAAAGCAGCATCACCACACTGAGTGTGATACTAATACCTTTTTTAAAAAGAGAGCGTTTCACGCAAATCCCTCCCACATTTTTTAATGAACCATACTTATCTATATTTTATTATAAAAAGAAACGATTTTCTACCGTAAAACTAACACAAAAAACCACCTTTTTTTGTATATAATAAACAAAAACAAACCAAATATAAGAAAAAACTTGCAAATATTTGATAAACGCAGTTAATTATGGTGCGTTTATATCACAAAAAACACCACCCTATAATAACATTGGGCGGTGTTTTAAAAAAGATCGTTAAAAAATCACTTATGAAACACAAGTAAATACTCATGCGCTATCAGCAAAAAATTATATTTAATACTATTTGTTTTCCAATAGCCGGTTGCTTTACAATTATGTTGTTCTTTGATAATGATTTCTTTCAATCGAAATCCGGATTCTTGAAAGATTTTCATCACTTCAAAACTCATTGGTATCATATGTCCCTTTTGTCTGGTATCCCCCATTAAAACAGCGCAAAAATTGCCCGGTTTTAATACACGATAACACTCTGTTGCAACTTTTCTCATTTCTTCCAAAAAAGCGGGCAAATTTAAGTGAGATAAATCGTTTTCAATGTTTTCACTATACTCAATAATATTAGCGTATGGCGGATGTGTACAGATTAAATCAATACTCTCATCAGGTACAAAATCAAGGTTTCTTGCGTCACCGTTTTTAATATATACTTTACCGCAATCTTCCCGTTTAAAATCGGTTTTTTCTCTACACCTTTCAAGGGCATCAGGGTTAACATCTACACCGATAATATTTCTGCCAAGGAGTTTTGCTTCTACCAATGTGGTACCACCACCTGCAAATTGATCGAGAATTAAATCACCTTTTTGAGAATATCGCAGAATAATATTTCTGGGAATGTACGGTGACCAATTTCCGCGGTACTTTGCATCGTGTGTTGCCCACTTACCTCTGTCGGGGAAAGACCAAACCGTATTCGTTTCTAACTCAAAGTTTTCCGGTTCCCATTGTATGATTTTTTTCGCCATTAAACAAGCACCTCATTAATAATGCCATTTTCCAAATCATTAATATTGTAGATGTGTTCCATCACATCAAAAGTTTCTTCCAGGTTATGCCTTGAAGACATCCGGCCCTTACCGTCAGTAAACCAAACAAATGTGACACCGTCAATTTGCTCTATTTCTTGAGAAATCTGCTTATAACTTCTCGCCGTTTCATTAAGTTTAGAGCCTTGGCTTGCATAAAAATTTGTTTCAATCACATAAAGTTGATTGTTTGTTTTCACAACATAATCAAATCTTTTTTCAGTTTTTCCATTATTTGATACAGGCGAAAAATCGTATCCCCATTTTTCAATAATTTTGCTTATTTTCATTTCTTTATAATAACTGACATCTCTCACAAATCCGGCTTTTGCAATAAAGCTCTCAACCAAATTTTCCATAAGATGGCCGCCTCGACTCTTTCTTGCATTTGAGTCAAGACCTGTTTCAACACCTGTTACATAATCAACTAAATTAGAAACAATTCTATTTGCAATCAAATGAAACAAACCGGTTTTTCTCATAAAAACTTTATATTCTTCGGCAGACAAAGTCATATTTTTAAAATCATATGTACATTCACCGTCACCGTCAATAGCATAAATTTCATTTGCTCTTACCGCAAGTAAAAGCGGAATACATTTTAATGTTTCCGGGTATTTTGTGATGATGCTTTCAAAATCGTTCTCAACGTCTTTTGACCCGACTAAAGAATTAAGTATATTTAATTCCACTTTAATACTATCCACATTGCGATAGACTTTATCAAAATCCGTATAATAATCATAGTTTGCTATACTGCTTCGAAAACCGCTAAACCAATTATTAAAATTTCTCATCTTCTGTTCCTCTCAATAACTTGTAATTAATAATTCACTAATCTTTCCACGACCATCTTTTTTACTGTTAATCGAGCGCTTGGCACTAATTCTGTGTATTTCTAAAGGTTTATATAATTCGTCAAAAAAATCATCATCCGGATTGGTGTTTTTCGGGTCGGAATTACTCGCTATTACCTTTGCTCCTTTTTCTGCCAATGCTTTGATATATTTCGCTAATTCCCTTTGATTATCGTCATTAAACTCTGTTTCATTGTAAGAAGTAAATTCGGATGTTTTGCTTAATGGTCTATAGGGCGGATCAAAATAAACAAATGTATGTTCATCAATCATATTTTCAGTGTCTTTATAATCACCATTTAATATATTAACACTTTGCAGTTTATTTGAAACAAGTAACAGATTATCTATATTACAAATGTTTGGATTTTTATACGAACCCATCGGCACATTAAAAGCGCCGTGGCGATTTACCCTGTATAGACCGTTAAAACATGTTTTATTTAAATAAATAAACAATGCTGCCCTTAAAGTGGAATTATTCTTCTTTTGCGAAATAAGAGCATTGTACATTTCTCTTTGATGATAGTAATACTCTTTTCTTTTATCCTCGCTCAACGATAAATGCTCTTTCTCAAACTGTTGTAAAAGCTGTATCAACGCTTCAACATTTGTTTTAATCTCTCTATAAACATTCATTAATTCTGCATTACTGTCATTTATCACAATTTCTTTCAAATCATAGTGATTGAGAACATCAAACAAAACCGCACCTGCACCTACCATCGGTTCACAATATTTTGTAATTTTTGTTCCAAGTTCTTTCGGATAAAATGTTCGCAATGTTTCAAGAAGTTGCCCTTTTCCACCTGCCCACTTTACAAACGGTTTTACTTGAATGTCCTTTACATATCGTGTTGTTCTCCCATCAACCGGCTTGACTGCATTCGAGGGAATGATATACATATTTCCAAGAGTAGCTACACCGGCAATACGGTTTTCACTACATAACGTTATCACTCTGCGATGCGATATATTCCATTTTGTAGCAGCCTCACTTGCTGTCATATAACCAACCACAATTATTTCTCCTTACTGAATTGATATTTTAATTATATTCCAAATCTGGAATAATAGCAAGATCCGATTTAATCATTTCAAACTACTTTTTGTAAATTTATAATAATTTGCAAAAAAACCGAAACCTCAATACGGAGAGTAGCGGTACCCTCCGTAAGGGGCGGCTGACAACCGCCCCAAATCGTGGTTTCGGTTTATTATTCATTTCGTGTAGTATGTTCAAAAAACTTATAGTATTTTTTTGAAATACGCAATTTGTTTTTTGACACTTTCAGTGCCGGTGCCGCCTTCGGAGGTGCGCTTATTGACGCAGGTTTCAAGGGCAATTTCTTTATATAAATCCTCCTCAAACATCTCACTGAAAGTTTTGTAAGTATCAAGCGGAATGCTCTCTAAATCTGTTTCATTTTCAATACAGTAGGCAACCAATTGACCGGTTAATTTGTAAGCCGTTCTAAAGGGCATGCCCTTTTTGGTGAGGTAGTCGGCAAGGTCGGTCGCATTAATAAAGCCGCCCTTTGCCGCCGCAAGCATATTTTCTTTTTTTACACGCATACTGCGCACCATCGGCGCAAAGACTTGCAAGCACATTTTAAGCGTATCAATACTGTCAAAAATGCCCTCTTTATCCTCTTGCATATCTTTATTATACGCAAGCGGTAAGCCTTTCAAGGTGGTGAACAGGGCAAATAAATTGCCGTAAACCCTGCCGGTTTTGCCGCGGATGAGTTCTGCCATATCGGCATTCTTTTTTTGCGGCATAATGGAAGAACCGGTTGTAAACGAATCATCGAGTTCCACAAAACCGAACTCCCAACTTGACCACAAAATCAGTTCTTCACAAAAGCGGGAGAGGTGCATCATCGTAATAGAAAAGGCGCTCATCAGTTCCAAACAAAAGTCCCTGTCGGACACACCGTCAATACTGTTCACGCACGGGGCGTCAAAACCGAGTTTTTCTGCCTCAAACGCCCTGTCGGTCGGGTAGGTGGTGCCGGCGAGGGCACACGAGCCGATGGGGCTGATGTTCATGCGCTTTTTCGCATCCTCAATTCTTTCGCGGTCGCGCATAAACATAGAAACGTAGGCAAGCAGTTGATGAGAAAACAAAATCGGTTGTGCCCGCTGCAAATGGGTGTAGCCGGGCATAATGGCATCGGTATTTTCTTCTGCCACTTCCAAAACGGCTTGCATCACATCGCTGATGAGTGCCAAAATCTCATCACACTCTTCGCGCAGGTACATTCTCAAATCAAGCGCCACCTGGTCATTCCGACTCCTGGCGGTGTGCAGTTTTTTGCCCACATCGCCGATGCGCTTGGTCAACTCCCCTTCTATGAACATATGAATATCTTCACACGAGGTGTCAACCGAGATCGCGCCGCTTTGCAAATCCGCCAGAATCTCACTCAAACCGGCAACAATTTTTTCTTTGTCATCCTCGCCGATAATGCCCTGCTTTGCAAGCATCGCGGCGTGCGCCAAAGAGCCGGTGATGTCTTGCGCATACATACGGCTGTCAAAACGAATGGATGCATTAAATTCATCCGCTATTTCATTTAAGGGCTTTTGAAAACGCCCTGTCCAAAGTTTTTCCATAATGTGCCTTTCGTTAGAATTTAAGCTGTTAGCTATTAGCCGATAGCCGGTAGCGAGAGGGTGGGACACCCACACCCGTTTGATAGATGGAAAGATGATGTCTATTCTTCGC
>CADBJA010000070.1 GCA_902794945.1 Oscillospiraceae bacterium | reverse complement strand
CCTTGTCATTTCGACCGGAGTGGAGAAATCTTAATAACACCGAAAGGATGATACAATGAACTGTATAAAATGTAATAAGCCTCTTCCCGATGAGGCGGTGTACTGTATGTGGTGCGGTAAAAAGCAATGCTATACCCCTCGGCAGCATGTTCGCTCTCGTAAGGGGCAGGGCTCCGTGTGTTATCATAAAGCCAAAAAACTGTACTATGCGCGCGTCACTTTGAATAGAAAAAGAATTGATGTCGGGTACTACCGAACCGAATCGGAAGCATGGACAGCAGTGAATAAAGCAATCAAGGATAATGCCGGCTCAAACTATAACTGGAGTGTGCAGCGCTGTTATGATGAATGGAGTAAAGCCCACTACCCGACCCTATCCAAAAGCGCTGAACAAAGTTATCAAAACGCTTGGCTATATTTGCAGCCGATTGCCGGCATGAAAATGCGCGATGTCAAAACCTCACACCTGCAAAAATGTGTCGATAAAGCGGCAAATAACTTCACACGCTCCGTGTGTGAAAAGATAAAGAGCCTCAGCTCGCAGCTGTGCCAATTTGCCATGCGTGAGGATATCATCAATAAAAACTATGCGCAGTTTTTGCAACTGCCGCCCAAAGAGGAAGGCGGCGGCACCTGCTTCGATGATAAAGAAGTGGAGATGCTCTTCGCCCATGACGATGATGATACTGTCAAAATCATCCTTATTCTAATCTTCACCGGGCTGCGCCCGAACGAACTGTTTAATATGGAATTGCGCAATGTCGATGTCAATGAACGCTTCCTGCGCGGCGGTTCTAAGACCGAAGCCGGCAGAAATCGAGTTGTGCCGATTCATCAAAAGATATTGCCTTATGTTACCTATTTCTATATGCAAAGGCAACTCGGGCAAGTGTATCTTGTCACGAATGAGCAAGGCAGAAAGATTGATTTGAACAACTGGCGCAAGCGCAAATTCTACCCGGCGTTGCAAGCAGCCGGCATCACGAATCAAAAACTAACGCCCTATTCCTGCCGCCATACCTTTGCCACCATGTGCGACCGCGCCGATGTGGATGACGCCGCAATCATTAAAATGATAGGGCATACAACCAAAAAGACTACCGAGAAGTTTTATATCCATAAGTCAGATTTTGACCTGCGCACTCAAATTGATAAACTCTAAAAACCACAAAAAATAAAAATCCAACTTCCAACGCAAAAAAATAAGTCAAAAAAATCGGTGCCGTATTGGTGTACAAACATCCATTTTCCCTGTCCCTACGCCATTTCCAATACTATTGGTAAGGATGAGGTCACCAGTTCAAATCTGGTTATCAGCTCCAAAAAACACTCAAATTTCTTTTTAACGGGAAGTTTGGGTGTTATTTTTTACTAAAGTTTTACAATTCACTAAATGGTATTGAAAAACAGGTATAAATCGGTTAAAATAGTATTAAGATAAGAAAGGATATGTACTATGCAAGAAAATAAAGAATATAACCCCGATTTGGTTACGGTAGAAGATGAAAACGGCAAAGAGCACTCCTTTGAAATTGCAGACGCTATTGAAACCGATGAAGCGCGCTATGTAGCACTGATCCCCGTGTATGACGATAAAACCGATATTTTATCGGGTGACGGTGAACTGATTATACTTGAAGTTATTGAAGAAAACGGGAATGAAATTTTAGCGCCGATTGAAGATGAAGAAACATTCGATGAAATCGCCGAAATTTTTGAAGAACGACTTGAAGATTTATATGAAATTGAGCCGTTAGAAGAATAGATTTTACTGAACAATTAAAAATTCCTGCTGTGTTCGACCATCATTAGCAACTATAACCCAACACACTATTTATAGGGATTTGCCTCGGACGGCGGATTGCAGACCTCCCGATATCATCGGACGAAGGGAGCGTGAAATCGCCCGGACATCACCCACCTGTTTACGAGCAGGTTATTATTCGCAGTGAACCGGCACGGCGGGTATTTTTATATCCAAACATAAAAAGCATCGATTGGAACTCCAACGATGCTTTTTTGTATATTATAAATTTATTGCTAAAAATAATAATATGAAACTTTTAAAAAATGGTATCGGCACCATTATCGGGCTTATCAATTCCCTTTTGGGTGCGGGCGGAGGACTCATTACAGTTCCCTATTTGAGTAAACAGGGTTTATCGCAACAAAAAGCGCAGGCAACCTCGGTTTTCATTATTTTACCGCTCACGGCAGTCAGCACCGTATTGTATTTGCACAAAAATATTTTCACTTTAAAAGAAGCGTTTATTTTTTTGCCTTTCGGCATCATCGGCGCTATATTAGGCGGCATATTTTTGAAGAAAATACCGGCTGTGATATTGAAAATCATATTTTCCGCTTTTATGGTGTACGCCGGTGTGAGGATGTTGATAAAATGATTTTAAACGCCATTATAGCGGTTCTATCCGGTTTTTTAGGGGCAATCGGAGTTGGCGGCGGTTCGGTTTTGATTATCTACTTAACTTTGTTTTTGAGTATGCCTCAATTAAAGGCACAAGGCATCAATCTGCTCTTTTTTATCCCCTGCTCATTGGTTGGACTGATTTTTCACATAAAAAACAAATTAATTGATTTTAAACTTGCCGTTCCTTTAATCCTTTTTGGTTTACTCGGCGTTGTTGGCGGATTTTTGTTAAACCAAATTATGGATGAAACCATCATCCGTAAAGTATTTGGCGCTTTTATTATAATTATCGCCGTGTATCAACTGTTTTCGGTATGGAAAGAGAAAAAACAAAAAAAGACCTTCTCGCAGTGAGAAAGTCTTTTTATTTAAAAATATTAATACATACCGCCTTGTTGCATTGCCGCTGCATTGGCAGCCGCTTCCGCTTCGGGGTCGGGAATGTCGGTAACCAAACTTTCGGTGGTTAATACCATTTCTGCCACGCTGGATGCATTTTCAAGCGCGGAGCGTGTTACCTTGGTCGGGTCAACAATACCGGCGTCCATCATATCGCAAAATTCATCATTAGAGAAGTTGCAACCGTAACCGATTTTACCGGAATGTTGAATTTTATCTAACACAACGCTGCCCTCAACTCCGGCATTGGCGGCAATTTGCCTTACCGGCTCTTCCAACGCTTTGAGCACGATTTTAACGCCGGTTTTAAAGTCTTCGTCATCACTTTCAAGCAGTTTTTCCACTTCGGCAGAAGCGTTGACAAGCGCAACACCGCCGCCGGCAACAATGCCCTCTTCAACTGCGGCTTTTGTTGCGGCAAGTGCATCTTCGATGCGCAGTTTCTTTTCTTTCATTTCCACTTCGGTAGCAGCACCCACACGAATGACGGCAACACCGCCGGAGAGTTTGGCAAGTCTCTCTTGCAGTTTTTCTTTATCATACTGGCTGGAGGTTTCTTCGAGTTGTGCGCGAATTTGATTAACTCTTGCCTTAATCTCATCGGCATCTCCGGCACCGTCAACAATAATGGTGTTATCTTTCGTAATTTTCACCTGTTTTGCCCTACCGAGTTGAGCGACTTGTGTTTCTTTTAAATCAAGAGCCAAATCGGAAGAGATAACCTGACCGCCGGTTAAGATTGCAATATCTTGCAACATTTCTTTTCTTCTGTCGCCAAAACCGGGTGCTTTCACGCAAACACAAGAGAAAGTACCTCTGAGTTTATTTAAAAGTAAGGTTGCCAATGCCTCGCCTTCAACATCTTCAGCGATAATAACGAGTTTTTGACCGGCTTTGAGTATCGTTTCAAGCAGCGGTAAAATCTCTTGAATATTAGAAATCTTTTTATCGGTAATTAAAATAAACGGGTCATCAATCACCGCTTCCATTTTATCGGTATCGGTAACCATATACGGTGAAATGTAACCGCGGTCAAACTGCATACCCTCTACCACATCACAAGTGGTTTCGGCGGTTTTAGACTCTTCAACGGTAATAACACCGTCTGCACTCACCTTCTCCATCGCATCTGCAATTAAAGAGCCGATATACTCATCCCCAGCAGATACGGTAGCAACACGCGCAATATCTTCACTGCCGGATACCATTTTGGAATTAGCCTTTACGGCTGATACCGCTGTGGAAACCGCTTCTTTCATACCCTTTTTAATGACCATCGGGTTTGCACCGGCAGATACATTTTTAATGCCTTCTCTGACAAGCGCTTGAGCAAGCAAAGTTGCCGTAGTTGTACCGTCGCCGGCTACATCGTTGGTTTTTGTGGATACTTCTTTGACAAGTTGCGCACCCATATTTTCAAACGGGTCTTCAAGTTCAATTTCTTTTGCAATTGTCACACCGTCATTTGTAATGAGGGGTGAACCGTATTTTTTATCTAATACCACATTTCTGCCTTTCGGACCGAGTGTGATTTTAACGGTATTGGCTAATTGATTGATACCGCTTTGCAAGGCTTTTCTCGCTTCTTCGCCGTAAATAATTTGTTTTGCCATTTTAAAACATCTCCTTAATCAACTTTTGCTAAAATATCGGATTGCTTCACGATAACATATTCTTCACCGTCTATTTTAACATTTGTACCGGAATATTTGCTCATAATGACTTTGTCGCCGACCGACAGGCACATTTCTACCTTTTGACCGTCAACCAATCCGCCGGGACCGACGGCAATCACTTCGGCAATCTCCGGTTTTTCTTTTGCGCTTGCCGCTAAAAGCAAACCGCCTTTTGTTGTTTCTTCCGCCTCAATAAATTTGAGGACTACTTTGTCAAACAATGGATTAATTTTCATTTATATACCCCATTTCTCACCATTGATTATTTGATAAAATTTCGGGAACTTCCCGCTTTTTTCTAACCATTTATAAATTGCATTGGCAATAAAGTATGCAGCAATACCAATAAGGGTACCGATTATAATACCTGCAAACACATCACTCGGGTAATGCACACAAACATAAATTCTGGAAGCGGCAATAATACAAGCGAGTAAAATTGCCGGAATAAACCAAAGTTTTTGTTTCTTTTGCAGTGCCGGTAAAAGTGCAAATGCCGCCGCAAAACTCGATGCCGTATGACCGGACGGAAACGAAGAATCGCCGGGAATACTGACAAGGCGCTGTTGCACATATTCTCTTGTGATAAAATCAAAATCACCTTGTACCCAAGGTCTCGGTCTGTCTATAAATACTTTTAAAAGACCGTTCACAACAATGACATCAAGCACCAAAGCACCGGCAACGATGCAACCGATTTTTCTGGTTTTTTTGAATAACAGTAAAACCAATGCCAAAAAAATCCATACATACCCGTTATCTCCTAAAAACGAGGCAACAGTGGCAATCGGTGTTATAATACTGTCAGCCGCGGTTTGATGCAAAGAATGCGCAATGTCATAAAAAAATGCATCAAACGAATGAAATGCACTAAACATATGAATGCTCCTCATATACAGTTATTTTAGCACTCTATGTGTAAGAGTGCTAACTACAATTAAATAATATACTCTATTTAGTAAAATATGTCAACCGATTGAATGTTAAATTTTTATGAACATCTAAAAAATGAAAAAGCAAAATCATATTATACTTTAAAAGTATAATATGATACGCATAAACATTATTAATACGATTTAATTATCGGTTGCAGTTGTACACCGTTCAGTGCCGCATGAAATGCCGCTTCCGTCAGTTTAAAATCCGCCACAATGCTGCGTGGTTTGCGGTAAATGTCATCTTGCCCCAAGGGGATAAAATAAATATTTTTTATATTCATTAAAAACCCTATATTTTTGGCACTGTTGCCTAATGCATCGTTTGTAGATACACCAAGCAAAAGCGGCCTTGCATTGCGTAAGTGAGATTTTGCCGCCATTAATACCGGTGTATCCACAATCCCTGCCGCCAACTTGGCTAACGTGTTACCCGAACACGGTTCTATAATCAAAATGTCAAACATCTTTTGCGGTCCTATCGGTTCTGCATTTTGAATGGTGTGAATAATATTGTTTTGGCAAACATCTTCAATTTTTTTATTAAAATCGGCGGCTTTACCGAACTTTGTATCTAAATTATAGGCGTGAAAAGACATAATCGGTGTCACATTATGCCCTGCAGTGCGTAAAATTTTCATTTGTTCGATTGCTCTCTCAAAAGTGCAAAATGAACCGGTGAGGGCAAATCCGATTTCACTCATCATCACTCACCCCCGATAAAACATAATGAACATATTCCCCTAACACGGTCCCGGCGCTTTCAGGCACATATTTGCCCGGTACGGCAGAAAGGCGGACATAGTCACCGTGATGATATTCATCAACACCCGCAAGATCAATAAAAGGTGCATCGAGTGTAGAAAAGAGTGTGTTTTTAAACAGTTTTACGGGAACGGTATTAATGACATAATCATAGCCGTCAAAACTTTTAAAAGTATGTAGTTGCATACCTTTACACCCCATCAGTTTCGCCCATGCCAAATCACTTTTTTTGCGTGCAAGAATATGGATATGCATTTTATATGCACCAAGTAATCTACACAGGTTTTTTGCAATTCTCCCAAAACCGATAATTAACACGCGTTTGCCGCATAAGGCTTGTTTACTCATTTCCATCATCTTAAAAACAGTGCCTTCCGCTGTCAAATATGCGTTTTGCACCGTTATGTCTTCTTCTTTTAAAAAGTCATAATACCGAATATTTTTTTCTTTCAGTTTTTTTTGAAAATTTATACTGTATTTTCCACCGAAAATCAATTTTTCGCCATCCAAATATTTTAACAAAATATCTTCTTTTAACGGTTTTTCGCTAAAAGGCGCATATATCTCGGAATCTATCGTACAAGGGGTAGGCAAAATAATCACATCAGCTAAAATCACGGCAATTTTCAGGTTGGTAAATTCCATCAATTCCGTCGGCACATCGGAATATGTATCAAAACCGATAATACTCACTTCATAGCCGATACGATATAAGTGCGTAGCACAATACAGTTGCCTTTCATCTCCCCCTATGAACAAAATATTGCGTTTGTCCAAAAAATAAAACCTCCCCATAAGTGTTTCTTTAACATCCTATGAGAAGGTTGTATGAATGGTGAAGATAAAAAGGAATTTGTCGAGCCCTTGCGACCTCGAAGAGAAGAGAGAAAAGAGAAGAGAGAAGAGTGGTGGGCGGGACACCCGCACCCGTTTGATAGATGAAAAGATAATATCTATTATGC
>CADBJA010000069.1 GCA_902794945.1 Oscillospiraceae bacterium | reverse complement strand
GTAAATATGATGTTTTCATCTTAACCGCTTTATATCGCCCCTTGTGAGGGGAGATGTCACGAAGTGACAGAGGGGTAGTCAAATGAGATGAAAGTAAATTGGATGTTCTACAATCAAGTGCGAATGTGTGTGCGGGTTCAGCGCATCGGTAAGTTGAAAGTGTCAGGGCATCGGTAAGTGCAGGTTCAGGGCATCGGTAAGTCTTTCAAGGTATAATGGAAGCCAAAGAGGTGATCATTATGCCATGGAAGGAAACCAACGCAATGGAACAAAAAGAACAATTCATTCACGAAATGCTCAAACAAGACAAACCATTTAAACACCTGTGCGCTGAGTTTGGGATATCTGAAAAAACCGGTCACAAATGGAAAAATCGGTTTTTTGAGCAAGGTAAGTCCGGATTAATTGAGCGATCAAAAAGTTCCGTTTCACATCCAAATCAAATAGATGGGGATACGGCAGCTGAATTAATACGTATCAAAAACGCTCACATTTCTTGGGGTCCTAAAAAAATTAGGGAAAGATATGCTCGAATATACCCTGAAAAAGAAGTGCCAAGTCTATCATCTGTAAAAAGAATCTTAGATAAAGCTGGTCTTGTAAAAAAACGAAAAATAAGAAAACCGGCAAGTTCGGATTGTCCGAGGCTGCAACAGCAAATCCCGGCTTACGAGCCAAATGATGTGTGGTGCATTGATTTTAAAGGTTGGTGGAAATCCGATGGTGAAATCTGTGAGCCGTTTACCGTAAGAGATAAGTACTCTCGAAAGTTGATATGCGTACAATTAATGACATCAAAAACAAGTGAATCCGTACGCACTGTGATGACAGGACTTTTTAAAAAATATGGCTTACCTAAAGCAATTCATAGCGATAACGGTGCACCTTTTGCTGCACCAAACGGTTTGTTAAACTTAACCAATCTATCTGCATGGTGGATAACACTAGGTATTATGCCCGATAGATCGTTAAAAGGGTGTCCCGGTCAAAATGGTTCATTAGAAAGAATGCATGCAGATATCGCAAATGAAATAGAGGGAAAAATTAAAGGTGGCATTTCTGCAAATCAAAAATTCATTGATGATTGGGTTTTAGAATACAACTCTATTCGCCCGAACGAAGCTATTGGAATGAGAGTGCCGGATGATCTCTATGTTACATCCCCGAGAAAATATACAGGAGATTATGATGAGATAGATTATCCCTTTGGATTTCTTACCAGAAAAGTAACCGGCTCCGGAGA
Source organism: Oscillospiraceae bacterium (assembly GCA_902794945.1). GTDB lineage: Bacteria > Bacillota > Clostridia > Oscillospirales > Acutalibacteraceae > RUG714. The sequence goes on along the minus strand of CADBJA010000069.1, from coordinate 5,944 downwards.
AATTATTGTAAATTCAATTCGAATAACAATTGGGTATGCATTAAAAGGTTTACAAATAGGATTAAAACCCACACAAGAAGAAAACATTTATGAAGTTTACCTAACCGATTTTCTGTTAGGAAAACTCGACATGAATTCCACTTGTTTTTATCCCTTGGATAATTTAAAATCTAAATAGAACTTAAGTTAAATCGCCCGGAGCGGAGAGTGCCCCGCGGGGCACTCTCCGCTCCGCTTCCACTATATCTTTACATCCATTATTGACTGTCTTGACTTTCAACAGGACTTACCTATGCGCTGACTAAACATGTGTCGTTCTTTAACTATGCATTATGCATTATGCATTATGCATTTTATAAAATGCGAAACTTTGTTTCGCCACCACAATTTTTCATTCCTCATTCCTAATTTCTAATTATTGCAACACTTCGTGTTGCCACCATTAATTCCGCATTTCGCATTCCGTATTCCGCATTAAAAAAATAACGGCTTTCGCCGTTATTTTTTACAGGCTCACAACTTCCGCGCCGCGGGTGGTCATGACCTGATAGGTTGCATTACTTAATGTGTAAAACGGTCCGCTTTCGCCCTCGTAATACTGTTCGAGGGTGCCGACCACTTGTATCCACGGGTGGGCGGCGTTATCGTCACCGCTTTTGGGGGTATAATCGGGGTAAGTGCCGTCTTTAGAAGAAAATTCAAAGCCGCACATACTGCCGTCATTCCCGCAACAACCGGGACCCTGGCGGTAAACATAGTAGTAGATTTTGCCGCCGTTAGAGGTGTAATCCTCGCTCGTAAACATCCCGTCTATTTGCACGGTTTTGCCGAGGTAATTATCGGGGTTATTATACACATCATTAATGAGTGTCACATAGTTTGCTTCTTTAAACACGATGTCTGCTTTTGCTTCTTGTTTTACGGGTGCTTCTTTTTTGCTGCCGCAAGCGGCAAAACTTAATAACATCACCAGTGCTAAGGTGATACAAAGTATTTTTTTCATCATTTTGCTAACGCCTTCTTTCCTGCCGATTTTGATTTGATTTTAGAAATAATGACAAAGATAATAAATGCCGCTACATCTACCGTCACGACCGTGGGGCCTGTTTGGAACGAGAGTGTACACGCGATAAAGAAACCGATCAGGAAACACACCACCGAGAACACGGCGCTCACGAGCACCACGGACTTAAAGGATTTACACACGCGCATTGCCGCAAGTGCGGGGAAGATGATTAAGCCCGATACCATAATCGCACCCATCATTTTCATGCCGAGCACAATGGTAACGGCGGTTAATACCGCAATGAGTGTGTTGTATAAATTGGATTTAATGCCCGTTGCCGCCGCAAAATCCGAATCAAAGGTGACGGCGAAAATGCGGGTGTAAAACAGCACAAAAATAATGAGGATTGCCACGCTTAACATGACCGAGAAAATCAAGTCGGAATTGCTGATGGTAAAGATGTTCGAGGAGCCGAACAGTGAAGTACACACATCCATCGTGTTATTGCCGGTGGCATTGTAAATAATGGAACCGAGCGCAATACCGGCGGTCGAGAAAATCGCAATGGCGGCATCGCCCCTCGTTTTGGAATTTTTAAGCCGCAACAGAATAATTGCCACAATCACAACCACGAGCATTTCAAACTCGAGCGCGAGTGAAAACTGTTTGCCCTTTAGGGTAAAGTCAAAAATGCCGGTCACGGTCGCGATTGCCACCGCAAAAAAGCCGAAGTGGGAGAGCCCGTCTCCTATCATCGAGAAGCGCTTGAGTACAAGGCTCACGCCCAATAGGGAAGAACAAAGCGATACCAGAAAGCCCACGACAATTGCTTTAATCACGATTTTTGACATCAGCGGGTCGGTGAAAATTTCGGTTAAACTCATTTCGCTTCACCTCCCAAAAAATCTCTGCCGACATCGGCAAGTAAATAATCTTCTTTTTTGCCGAAAAACAGCGGTTTATGGTGCAGGTGAAGCACATGGCTTGCCGCATCCATCGCGCCGGCAATATCGTGCGATATCATAATGACCGTGATGCCGTGCTTTTCGTTAAGTTCACGAATCACCTCATACATCTCGGCGGTCACAAGCGGGTCAAGCCCGGTCACGGGCTCGTCGAGCAAAATTAATTTTTCGGTTGCGCACAGTGCTCTCGCAAGCAATACACGCTGTTGCTGCCCGCCCGAGAGGTCTTGGAACGAACGGTTTTGAAAATCCTCAATTCCCAACAGTTCTATATTTCTTTTTGCCCTGTTTTTATCGGCTTTCGTGTAAAACGGGCGGAATTTGCCGTTGCCGAGGGTGCCCGAGAGCACCACTTCTTTGCAAGACGCCGGAAAATCTTTTTGAATATCCGTGCGTTGCGGCATATAGCCGATTTGGGTTTGGGTTAGCCCCTCACCAAAGGTGATGGAGCCGCTGTGAATTTTCATCAGCCCCAACAGCGCCTTCATCAGTGTGGTTTTACCCGAACCGTTTTCACCCACAATGCACAGGTAGTCACCGGCGTTCACTTCAAACGAAATGTCGCTTGCCACCACATGCCCCTCGTAGGCGAGTGCTAAATCTTTTACTGTAATTAATGCCATTATAACTCCCTTGAGCGGGAGGGAAAAACCCTCCCGCAGTTCTTTTTTATGCCATGGTTTCAGATAAGGTTTGGTAATTCTCCGTCATCATTTCCAAGAAGGTTTTGCCGCTTTCAAAATCCTCTTTTGAAAGGTTGTGACAGGAGTTTAATACCGCTTTTTGTGCACCGGCTTGCTGCGCGATGGAATCTCCGTAAGAGGAGGTATTTAATTCAATCACATACACATACTTTAAGCCGTTTTCTTTGACCGCTTTAATCAGTTCGTTTTGCACGGCAAGCGGAATTTCATTATTGCTTGAGCAACCGGCAAAGGCGGCAATCGCTTTAATGCCGTACTCTTCACAAAAATAGCGGAAGGGGTTGCGGTCGGCAATGACGATTGTCTTATTTTTTATACCGGCGAATAAACTGACAAACTTTGCGTCTAAATTGTTAAACTCTTTTATATAGGCATTCGCGTTTGCATCATACACATCGGCGTTTTTGCCGTCGATTTCGCTCATGGCTTGCGAGAGGGCGTGAATAATTTCACAGGTGTTTTCAAGTGAAGTCCACACATGTTCATCTGCCGCGCCTTCTTCCTCTTCTTTCTCCTCTTCCTCTACGAGAATGCCCTCGTCACTTTCTTCAAGTGTTTTAACAAGTTCGGTGAGAGCAATCGTCTTTTTCGGTGAAGCGGTTTTTAACACTTCTTCCACCCATTCGTCACTTTCACCGCCCACATAGATAAATAAATCGGCGCTGTCAATCGCCGCAATATCTTCAAGCGTGGCGGAATACGAATGGCTTTCATCGCCCGGGGCGAGTAACATTTTTACATTTACACCATCCACATTCTTTGTAATGGCTTTCATAAAATCGTATTGCGGAAAAATAGTACACACGATGTTCACACCGGTGTTTTGGGCTTTCTCCGTGGTTGCAGCAGTGGTAGTGGTGCTGTCTTTTTTGGCGCAGCCGACAAATCCCAATACCAAAACGGCTGCGAGTAATATTGTTATGATTTTTTTCATTATAATAATCTCCTTCGTTAAATAATGATACGGTTCATCGAAAAAGGCATTTTTAAAATGCACCTATCTCACCGCTTAATTATTTAACTTGGTTTTTAAGCGAACGGTTGTAGCATAGAGAATTTTCGGTGGCATATTAGCGGAAAATAAATAAGAACGCGCATGCAAAGCGACCGTAAAGCATAGCAAAGCACAAGCCGTTTTTATCATACCAACCGCATTTTTTATGACTGCGATTCTTTCACAGGTATGGCAATGGATGCCCTCGCAATTATGGTGAGAGGTAATGACAAGCCCTACCGTGCCAAACACAGTAAATAAAACAAATGCCGCCAAAGCTACAACTGCTATCACTTGCTTTGTTTTGTTTTTCAAGCTTATCACTCCTTTCTCTGCATTATAATGTTATTATATAATAATACAGTTTCCATTTTACACCCTTTTCGGGCTTTGTCAAGAAAAAAGGGGCATATTGTGTGAAAATTCACACTTTTTTCATTTTTCTCAATTGTAAAACGGTGCGGAATGTTTTATAATAAAAGAAAGTATCAAAACGAGGTGACAGAAAATGGAAAAAACAGTTTCTTTAGAGCGTTGCACCCCCGAAAGCGTGGGCATTTCTTCGGCAGATATTCTGCGACTGATGGATACCTTTCGCGAAATGGGTATTGAAAACCATTCGTTTATGATTTTGCGCCACGGTAAAGTGTGTGCCGAGGCGTGGGCGCACCCGATGCGCCCGGAGATTCCGCACGCACTCTATTCATTTTCAAAATCCTTTGCCGCCACGGCAATCGGTTTTGCGATAGATGAAAAAATCACCGTGCCCGCCACCGGCGAGGCGCTGAGTTTAGATACAAGATTAAAAGATATTTTCCCCGCCGAATTTGCGGCGAAAAAAAAGCCGCACCCGTATGATGATGAACTCAAAATTCGCCATATGTTGCGTATGCAAAGCGGCAAACAGATGAATTTGCTTGCCGATAAGGCAAAAATTGACTGGGTGATGGATTACATCAATGCGCCGTTTAATGCAAAACCCGGTACCTATTGGAATTATTGCAATGAAAATTCGTTTATGTTCTGTGCCGCGATTCACAAACTGACCGGCTTAACGGTAAATGAATTTTTAACCCCGCGTTTATATGAACCCTTAGGCATCAGCGAACCGCTGTGGGAGCGCAACCAAGAGGGCATTGAAGCCGGCGGTTGGGGTATGTACTTAACGACCGAAGAGATGGCAAAATTTATGCAGTGCTATATGGACGGCGGCAAGTTCATGGGTGAACAGGTCATCCCCGCATGGTGGGTGGCGGAAGCCGGCAAAAAACAGGTGGATAATTCTATTGAAATTCAACCCGATAACAAAGCGGGCTACGGTTACCACTTCTGGCTCAACAAAATAGGCGGTTTTCGTGCCGACGGTATGTTTTCACAACACGGCTTGGCGTTGCCGGAATATGATGCGGTCATTATTACCACTTCCGGCTGCCCGATAGAGCAAAAGGATATGGACGCGATTTGTTCCGTATTCCCCGCGGCGTTCAGCGATGGGGCGTTGCCGGAGGATGAAGAAAAATATGCACTGTTACAAGAGCGTTGCCGCACCTACGCACTCGAAAAATTGTCCGCTATGCCGCGCCGCCCGGAAGAAGAAAAGCGTATCAATAAAAAAGTGTATCGTATTCACAAAAAGCCGGTGGGCAATATCAGCGGTTTTCCGGCAAGTATGCTTGCGATGCCCATCACCTTTATGAGCACGGTCAAAACCGGCAATATTGATAAATTGCGCTTTGTTTTTAAAGAAAATGAACTGCGGATGAACTGGGTGGAGCAGGGCGGTAAAATTCGCGAGTGCGTGCCCATCGGGTTAGACGGGGAGTACCGCTACGGCAAACTGAATATGGGTCCCGTGCCGTTCACGACCGCCGGTATCGGCTGTTGGAATGAGGATGGTACGCTCTCTATTTCTCTGCGCCCGCTGGAGGCGGTTTCGGCACGAACGATGCGCATTACATTTGATGAAGAGAAGATTACGGTGAAAATGGGTGAGAGCCCCGCCGTGAGTACCATTGCCGAATTTTTGGTCGCCGCGTTTGAAGTGATGGTATCGAGTAAATTTTTAGTCAAAAGCGCCGAGCAGGCGTTTAAGGTGGTACCGAAGGTGCTTGACCCGACGTTGCATGGTAAATTCTAATTTATGCCACCCTTGCGGTGGCTGAATTAGAATTTAAGCAGATAGCAGGCAGCAGTTAGCGGTTAGCGATTGGGCGACACATTCGCACTTGTTCCGCTTCGCTCTAATAAAACAGATGTAAAAATCCACCCTGTTTTA
>CADBJA010000068.1 GCA_902794945.1 Oscillospiraceae bacterium | reverse complement strand
AACCTATCTCAACCCCGATGATGTGCTCACACAGGTCAATGCCATTTTAGAGGAACATCCTTTCTTTGAGGGCTACACGGTGGCGATTGACGGCTTCGGCTTTTTTGACAGGCAAAAGTTGGATATCATTGCCAAAATTATCAAGCAGAGTAAAGATACCTATATTACCCTTTGTACCGATACACTTGAGGCGGGTGAAAACGAGGCGGATAAATTTGAGTCCGTCAAAAAAACGGCGCATAAACTTATTGAAGCGGCGCGTGCCGTGGATGTCGATGTCAGGGTGAAAGCCTTTGATGATTTAAGTGCGCTTAAAGCGCCGTTTGCCTGTTTGTCGCGCGGCATTTACACCCCTGCGGCACCAAGTGAAGCGGGTGGCAGTGAGGCGGTACAAATTTATGCAGCCGCCAATATCCAGCGTGAGTGCCTGCTCGCCGCGCAGAACATTAAAAAACTGATTATGCACCGCGGTTATCGCTACAAAGATATCGCCGTCATTGTCAGGGACGAAGAACAGTACACCCCGTACCTCAAGCGGGCGTTTGAAGAACTGGAAATTCCGTTTTTTAAAGATGCACGGCACGATGTGGCAAACGAACCACTGATGCTTTTTTGCCACTTTGCACTCAAAGCGGTGGCGGAGAATTTTCGCTTGGATGACGTAATGAGTTGCATTAAAAGCGCGGTGACCGGTATCGATACCGAAGAAATATCCGATTTTGAAAATTACTGCATTATTTGGAATATTAACGGCAGGCGTAAGTGGAGTCGGGCATTTGAATATAACCCGCAGGGGTTTACGGAGCGTTTTCGGGAAGAAGATAAAGCGCTGCTTGAAAAAATCAATGCCACCCGTAAGAAGATTATTTTGCCCTTACTCGCGTTTGCCGACAAAATAAAAGATGCCGATGTGAAAACAACTGCCGCGGCGTTGTATGAACTGCTCGTGCGTGTGCATGCGGCGGAGAATTTGAAGCACCTTGCCGCTCGCGCCGAGCGCCCGGATGAAACGGCGCAGGAGCAGAGCGAAGTGTGGGCGGTCATGATGAACTGCCTCGAGCAACTGGTGGCAACCAGAGGGGATGAAGTTATTGGCGCCGGCGCCTTTTTGTCGGTGCTTGATTTGGCGGTCGGCTCGGCTACCATCGGCGTGTTGCCGCAACGCATAGATGAAATTTTAATCGGTTCCGCAGAGCGTATTCGTACCGATTTGCCGAAGGCGGCATTTTTACTCGGAGTCAATGAAGGGGCATTCCCCAAAGGCTATACCGATGCCGGCATTTTGACCGATGCCGAGCGTGTGAGTTTGTTGCAACAGGGCGTGGAACTGGGCGTTAACTTTAAGAGTATGAGTATGCAAGAGCGCTTTTTTGCCTACTGTGCCGCCCTTGCGCCGAGTGAGTATTTATATCTTTCTTACGCGAGCGGCAACTTGGAGGGAGAAGCCCTCGGCGCGTCTTCCTTAATTCGTGAAATCAGGCGTTTATTGCCGGAGGTGCAAATTCAGCAGCCGTCAGCACCTGCGCCGGAGGATATTCTTACCGAGGAACAGGGCTTTGATGTGCTCACAAGGCTGTGGCATGAGGATACACCGCTGCGCCATACACTCTTTGAAATCTACAAAGAGAGCGAGCGTTTCGGCGCCAAAACGGCACTCATTGAAAAAAACAGTGCCGCTGCCACGAAACAGATTGAAAACCCCGATGCGGCACTGCAACTGTTTGGCGAGAGCATGGCAATTTCGCCCACACAACTTGAAAACTATTCCAAATGTCCTTTTATGTATTTTTGCAAATACGGTATGCGCGCCAAAACCGTAGAGCGCGCGGCTTTAGATGCCCGTACCGGCGGTACGCTCATTCACTATGTGCTCGAGCATATGGTGCGGGATATGGGTAAAAAAGGCATTACGGAATTGGATGATAAAGGCATACGGGAATATACCGATAAATATGTAGAGCAATATTTAAAAGAACTCGATTTGCCGGAAGAATTTGTCACCGGCAGGTTTAAATACATAGTATCCAAAAACAAAAAAATAATCATTGCCACCATCGAGCAGATGGCGGCGGAAATGCGACAAAGTGACTTTGAGCCTGTTGATTTTGAACTGAAAGTCGGCAAGCACGAAACCGGCGGCTATGAAGTGCCGCTTGAAAAGGGCACCGTTTCACTGATGGGCACGGTTGACCGTGTGGATATGATGCAAAACGGCGATGAAAAGTTTTACAGAATTATTGATTATAAAACCGGTTCCAAAGAGTTTAAACTCGGTGAAGTGTTGCACGGTATCAATGCCCAAATGCTCATTTATTTATTGAGCCTTTCTACCGATACCGGTGAAAAATACGGCGGCAGTGTTCCGGCGGGATTGTTGTATATCAACGCCGCCGACCAAACGATTAAAGCCTCGCACAGTGATGCCTCTGGGCTGCAAAAGGGCAAAGACGGGCGCTATAAAATGAGCGGTATGATACTCGGTGAAGATGAGGTCATTCACGGTATGGAGCATGAGCCGAGCGGCAGGTTTATTCCCATTGAGTTTGACCGCAAGGGCAATGTGAAAGGGCAAATCGTCAGCCGTGAGCAAATGCAAAAAATTAAAGAGAAACTTGACAGCGTTATCGCTGCCATGGGCAATGCGTTGCATCACGGTGAAATTGATGATATGCCGTTCACCAGCACGGCTTCAAGTGCCTGTGACTGGTGTGATTATAAAGCGGTTTGCCGCAATAAAGATAAAAAACGAGAGGTGAGCGTGCCGAGGTTTGAGCAGGCATTGCAGGCACTGGAAGGGGGCGAGGACAATGAGTGAGATAAAATGGACCGAAGCCCAACAGGCGGCAATCAACGCGCGCGGCGATATTTTGGTATCTGCCGCAGCCGGTTCCGGCAAAACGGCAGTCCTCGTGCAGCGTGTGATGGAAATGATTGAAACGGAGTGCGATATTGATGCACTCTTAATCGTTACTTTTACGCGCAGTGCCGCAGCACAGATGAAAGAAAAAATCTCTCTTGCAATTGAAAAGCGGCTTTCGGAAGACCCGTATAATAAGCGCTTTATACGCCAGCAAATTCTGCTCGAAAAGGCGCAGATTACCACCATTGATGCTTTTTGTGCCGATGTGCTCAAAAACAACTTTCAACTGCTAAGCGATATGAATATCGCCATGAATTACCGCAATCTCGATGCTGCCGAGTTTTCGGTGCTTTCCGCCGAAGCGCTCGATGAGGTACTCGATGAATTCTATGAGCGGGATGATGAGCGCTTTAAGGCGTTAATGGATTTGTTCACCGGCGGTAAAAATGATTTAAATATTTATAATATTATATCTATATTACATAATTATACTTCCGCTTTTACCGATAAGCACAAGTGGATTCATTCAAAAACAGCCCTCTATGAAGCCTCCGGCGTGGCAGAAAGCCTGTGGGGCAAACTGATGCTCGGTGCAATGGCGGAACAACTCTCGCTCGCCGGTGACTATATTAACCGCGCACTGTCTATCGTGGCGGAGGATGCGCCGACCGATGCGGTTTACGGCGATTTATTCCGTGAAGATAAGCGTATGATAAATGCGGCGGCGGATGCCGTGCGTAAGGGAAATTGGGATGCGCTTTATCAAGTGAAAGACAGCACTTTTCCGCGTTACAGTGCTGTCAAAAAAGGCATTGATGCCGACTTGCGCGCACAGGCAAAACCTTATCGCGATGCGGCGAAAGATGCTTTCGGCAATGCGTTTAAATATGTGATTGAGGATAGTGAGAGTTTTCTCGCGGATAATGCGTTAATTCATCCCGTTGCGCAGGAATTGGAGCACCTGTTTGAGCGCTATGAAGAGCACTTGTTTGAGAAAAAATTAGATCGGCAAAGTTTTGAGTTTTCGGATATCTCTTACCTGGCGCTGCGCATTTTGACGGATGAAAACGGCAATCCGACACCGGCGGCGGAGGATTACCGCAACAAGTATTACGGTATTCTCATTGACGAGTATCAGGATACAAACGATGTGCAGGATTTGATTTTTAAAACCATCAGCCGCGGCAATCTTTTTATTGTGGGTGATGTAAAGCAATCTATTTACCGCTTCCGTCAGGCGATGCCCGAAATTTTCATCGGCAGGCGCAAGGCGTTAAAACCGTATGAAAACGGTGCCGACAGCGGCTATATTTTGCTCAAAAACAATTTCCGTTCCGATAAACCGATTACCGATTTTGTGAACTTCCTTTTCAAAAAGATTATGCGCGAGTCGGTGGGGGATATTGATTATACCGAAGAGGAATACCTCATTCCCGGTATTAAGGATGATGACAGCGATGCCGCACCGTGTGAATTACATATTTTAAACTATGAATACGGTGAGAAAAAAGAAAAGAAAGGGTATTATGAATCCCGTTACATAGCGCACTTAATAAAAGAAGAAACGGCACAGGGCAAAACCGTCGGCAGCGGTGAGAGCGAGAAAGCACTTACTTTCAGCGATTATTGTGTGCTTGTGAGAAGCAAAACCCACCTGCCGCAACTTGAAAAAGCGTTTGAGGAGGAAGGGGTGCCCTGCCGCCTTGTGGCAGGTGAAAACCTGTTTGATACAAGTGAAATCACACTTGTGATGAGTTTTTTAAGAGCGATTGATAACCCGCAGCGTGATGTGGATTTAATCGCCGTGATGTATTCCGAAATTTTCGGTTTTACTGCCGGGGAACTCGCGCTCATCCGTGTCGGCAAGCGCCGTGGCAGTATTTATTCCGCCGTGCGCAGTTGCGCCGATGAGGGCAACAAAAAGTGTAAAGGTTTTCTTGCAAAAATGGAAAGTTACCGCACCCTTGCGGCAACCAATGAGCCGGCAGAGTTTTTGAGAAAACTGTATCGGGAAACCATGCTGCCCGAAATACTCTGCGCCGAAGAAAACGGCGAGGTGAAAAAAGCCAATTTGTTTAAGTTTATCGGCGTGGTGAAACTGTATTCCGCCGGCGGGTATTACGGCTTAACGGGGCTTGTGCGCTTTCTCGAAAAAGTAAAAGCCAACAACCCCGACATCTCTTCTGCCGTGGTGCCGGAGGGGGAGAGCAAAGTCAATATTATGACGGTTCACGCCTCGAAGGGGTTGGAATTTCCCGTGGTAATTTTTGCTTTTACCAATCAAAATAACAATCATAACGGGGCAAATATTGTGCTCAACCGAGAGTACGGCATCGGGATTAAACCCAAATATCCCGAAGTGAATGTGCGCTATGAAACCATCGCCTACAGTGCGGTGCATCTTGCCAATTTGCGCAGTGATATGGCAGAAGAAATCCGCACACTCTATGTGGCACTCACCAGACCGAAAAACCGGTTAATTATCACCGGCACTTTTGAGGGCAAAGCGGGCAGCGATAAGCGAGCCGATGCTATCGCCGGCATCGCCTTGTTATCCGCGAATGCCGACGGTGAGATTTATGATGGGTGGTTGCGTAATAACAATAACTACTTATCGTGGTTAATTGCCGGTGCACTGATGCACCCGGCGGCAAGTGTGTTGCGTGATATTGCCGATAACGGTGATTTGCCTTGTGATACAACCGAAAAAGGCAAACTGCAGGTATTTCTGCCCGATTTTGTGCCGGAAGCACAGACCCTTTGTGCAGAGCATTTTCAAAACCAAGCGGATGAAGGCATGAAACAAGCCATTCTTTCGCAGTTTGCCTATACATATCCGTATGCGGGGGCAGAACTCATTGAGAGCAAAAAAACGCCTTCTGCCGTGGCGGAAAGTGATGCTGCAGCGCCCGAATACAGTTTTGAAGCGCCTGCTTTTATGCGCGGCGAAAAGCTGAATGCCGCAGGCAAGGGTATCGCCACTCACCGCTTTATGGAAAAAGTGAGCGGGTTTGCCGATTTTGATTTTGAAAAAGAATTGAATACGATGCTTCAAAAAGGCTTCCTTTCACCCGAACAGGCTGAAGTACTTGCGCAAAAGAATATAGAGGCATTCTTTAATAGTGACTTGGCAAAGCGTATGGCGAAGGCAGAAAGGGTTGAAAAAGAGTATGAAATTGCTTATCTTGAAAATGCATCCTTTTTTGATGCCGATTTACAGGAGAAGTTAAAGGATGAAAAGGTGTTTGTAGACGGGATGATAGATGCCGTGTTTGTGGAAAACGGCAAAGCCTATATCGTCGATTATAAGACCGATAGAGTGAAAACCGGAAATGAACTCAAAGAACGGTATATCAAGCAAATGCAACTCTACCGCAGAGCGATAGAAAGTGTGTGGGAGATTCCCGTGGTGCAGTGCCATTTATACTCTTTCCATTTAAATGAAGATGTAGTCATAGATTTTTGACAATGGTGTGCATATATGTTATAATATTAAACTGAAAAAATATGCTACTTCTGTTGGAGGAACTATGCAACTTGCGTTATTAATTATTTTGCTCGTCTTTAGTGTATGGACGATTTTGGTGTTGCGCAGCGCCATTGTTTCACTGCACCAGGCAGGCAAAACAAAAGAAGAATTGCAAAATATCAAAAAAGGGTACTCTTTTATTCAGCGCCTGTTTTTATTGCATGTAAAAGATGCCACGGCGGGTACCCCTAAGTACAATTTGCACCGAAAGAATATAGAAAAGTTTTTACTCGGCTATATTATCGCCATGGCGGTATTATGGGTGTTGTTAATCTTTGCCGTAATTTTTGAGGGGATGGTACCGTTTGTATCGGTGCTCATTATCGCCAAAACCGTGCTGATTGATATTGCGTTAATGGCATTCTATATCCACGCAAATACGGTGACAGATAAGAAAAACAAAAAATTTAGATGGAAATGGTCAAATAAAAATTAAAAAACACTTGATTTTTATTGCACCTTGTGGTATTATTCCATTGTTATTTTTCTATGATTAGGTTGAAAGAGGTGAAAACGAAATGAAATCAGGAATTCATCCCGAGTATAAAGATGCAGAAATCAGATGCGCTTGCGGCAATGTCATCAAGACCAAGTCCACAGCAGGCAATATGTCCGTTGATATTTGCTCCAACTGCCATCCTTTCTTTACAGGTAAGCAAAAACTTGTTGATACCGGCGGTCGTGTAGACAGATTCAATAAGCGTTTTGGTTTATCACAAAAATAATGATGCGTTTAAAAGGCAGGTTTCAGACCTGCCTTTTTCATTAGAATTTATGCCGCCTTTAGGCGGATAAATTCTAATTTATCTCACTAACGCTCGATAAAAGA
>CADBJA010000067.1 GCA_902794945.1 Oscillospiraceae bacterium | reverse complement strand
ATCATTCCGTCATAGGAATTTAATTTTGCCGTTCCGGAGACCATTATTCCTGAGCCTTTTGGGAATTGTGATTTCATCCTTTCCTGAGTGTATTTGTTGCTTTTTGCTGAGAAAAAGTTCAGACTGATACTTCCGGTACCGTCTGAAATCTTTACTTTTACCACACCCAGATTATTTTTTGTAGTAAAAGCTTCAACGGACTTAATTGTGCCGAAAATAGTTGTTGTTTCACCTTCTTCCAAATCTCTGATACGGGTTCTTGTAGAATAATCAACGTATTTGCGGGGAAAATAATAAATCAAATCCGAAATGGTGTAGATTCCAAGCTTGTTCAGCAGATATCCGACTTTTGGCCCGACACCTTTCATGTACATAACGTCAGAAATTAAAGAAACATTTTTAAGAGTATATGCAGATAATAAAAACTCTATAGAATATTCTTCTCAAAAAATAGATATAATTGAAAAAGATAATTATTATATCATTTCAAACGAAATCAATAACCCTCTATATAAATACTCGTATGCAATTGAGTGGGATTTTTAAAATTTTTATTGCAATTATAAGATTATTGTGTTATAATCATAATAAACTGAATAGTATTTATTAACGATATTTTTTAGGAGAATTATAATGGAGTGCGTGTAATAAATTGTTTATGGATGTCTTTTATAGACATCCATTTATATTAATGTCTTTAGACTGTTCCGCCGCGCGGAACAAACAACCACCCGCTATGCGGGTGTGCAACAAATGTTATACATAGTAAATGATTTGAGGGGCGGAGTGTGAAGAGTGGAGAGTGGAGTTGATGGCGGGGCACCCGCGTCCGTTCCGCTCCGCTCAATTTGAAGGGTTCGATGCTCTCGACAAACCGCACTGTCATCTCGATTTCCTATTTTGTCATCTCGACCGAAGCGGAGAGATCCCTCGACTTGCGCTCGGGATGACACGAAAAGTCGGATAAAATTGGCACAAAAACGAGCCTCTTTAGAGCCACGCCAAGGTGACAAAAACAATAAGGCTTGAACAAAGTGAAAGCCCGCGCCTTGAGACGCGGGTTAGTAGCGGGGCTTATAGCCCCTGAGCAAACCACCCGTTTGACAAACGGGTGGTATTGATTTTAAGAAGAAGTGGGGGAGGTAAACAATATGATTAGTTTTAAATATGACCTCCTACACTGTTGTACTTCGGGTTGCTGGACAGGTTATATCCGTTTTCCCAACCCCAACAGACACCAGAATACCAATTTATCCAATGTTCAAGTGTTTCTACTTTCACACCGCCGTTGTTATGAGCGACCATACCGCCGCCAATATAAATACCAACATGACCGTAAGGGTTGCCTGCATGACCGTAAACGGTAGCGCCGATTTGGATTTGGCTCCAATCTTTGGAAACCGACCAAGCTCTGCCGGCGGTAATAGCAGAGTAGGCATAGCCTCGGTTGTGCACTGCAACATTGTAAACATCGGCTACCCAGCCTTCACAATATCCCTTGATAGCAGGGATACCGTAAGAATCTGCATTCATAGCGACAAGAGCTACTTTCTTTTGCTCTACTGTCGCTTTTTCATTTTGAAAGTTAAGGTTAGCCACATCTACCGTTTGATTTAAACCAAGACCGTAGATAAGAGAAATCCATAAACTTTCATTTGCGGGGGAAAGCAGTTCTGCCAAGTCTTCTTTTTGTTTGGCATTAAAGCCGTATTCCTCTGCCATTTGATTGGCAGTTTTGGAGTTATGTTCAACATAAAGCCAAACGGTTTTGATGATTTTTTCTTTTTTAACTTTTTTGCCGTTTTCCTCCACTTCTACCATCTTTTTAGTTTCTTTTGTTACGGTATGGTAGTTAATACTGTTCATATCCCAAAAGACCTTTTCAAGTTCTTTTTTCTTGCTTTCATCCATAGTGGCAACTTCTATCGGATTATCGGTATCACCGCAGAGTTTGACAGTATAAACAGCCAAAACATCTTTCCAATTTGCTTGTGAACCGGACATTTCTAATTTGTCATATTTGACAGATGAAAGAATATTATCATTCTTTTGTTGGAAAGCTTCGTTAAATTCGGCAACGGCAGAATGAACAGTGATACCTGTTCCGCTATCCTCACCGGAATAGAAGATGCCGTAAATAGAAAAGGCAATCGCACCGATTAAGCAGAGAACAATAATGATGATAACAGCAACTCCACCTCCTGCACCGATAGCCGCTCCGAGTTCTTTGAGTGCGGCACCGATGGCTTTGAAAAGTTTTACCAAAAAATCAAACAACTTCTTTGCCACTTTTGCCGCCTGCTTTGCCGCTGCTTTGGCAATCTCTGCACTTTTTTTAGCGGCTTGTGCCGATTTTTTCGCTGTTTCTTTAGCAACCACTTTGCTTTCATTCGCGGTTTTCACGGCTTGTTTACTTCGTTTTGCGGCAGCGGCCGTTTCTTTACCCGTTCTTTCGATTGTCTTAATAGAAGTGTCCGCCGATTTATAGGCGGTTTTTGTTTTTGTTTTCACTTCTGTATGTTCCACTGTCTTTATCTTCTGCCGAGTGGTTTCGGGTGTTGAGGTATGAGTTTTCTCTGTACTACGGTGGGAAGGGCTTTCATATTCTCTTTCGACCAAATGTACATTATTTTCAGATTTAACCTCATCGGTTGTACCGGTGCTTTGTCTGTCGGAATAATACTTCTGCTCGAATTTTTTGCGAATGTGTTTATTCACTCGCTTGTTGGTTTGCTCCGCTTCATACACTACCGTTTCTGCCGCCGAGTGCGTTGTGCTTTCAATACGCTCGGAACCGTATTCATTCACATTTTGGGAATGAGAGGCAGCGGCAGATTTTGTTTCATTCACGGTTTTAATGCCGGTGTCTTTGATTCTTTCTGTCGCTATTTTCGCACTATCAATCGTCTTAATAGTTCTGTCTGCAACTTCTTTAATATCAGGCAAGTTTTCACCTCCTTTGTGGAAAAATAGAAGCCCATTTTTAAGTGGTTAATCAAATCATATTAGGTGGTGATTTTTTGTACTCAAAAAGCGCATAACTACGCATATTTTTTGGCTCTATTTTTCCACTTTTTTTCTGTGTTTTCTTTGGTATTCAGCCTTTTGGATTTGCAAGCGAAGTTTTGCACATTCTTTACAATACTTCTTCTTATTACCGGTAATGAGAATTGGCTTTTTACATAGTGCACATACCTCTTTACTTGTATAGCCAAGTAAAGCTCTTTCCAATACTGCATCTAACGGTAACACCGCTTTTTTGAAGTAATTGCACATTAAATGGTTGCTAATAAGTTGAATGCAAGGGCAATTATCACCATCATCCAATAAGCAACAAGTACCGTTGAAGTAGTTTGCACAGTATTTGCAAATGAGCCGCTTTACTTTGCGCCGCTCATCATTGTTAAAATCCTTCGCCATATATATCACCTCACAATGACCGAGAGAGTTAAGACTCTCCCGGTTTTGTTGACATTAGTTTGTAAAGTGAATTGTGCGGGAATTTGTTTTCAAATGGCACAAGCGAGCTGCCTATCTTAATCAGTCCGTTACCGGCATCGACATTGGTGATATACTTCATTTCTTCATCCGAGATGCCGAGCAGTTTTGCAAGTTCCAATCTGTCGGTTGATGCCTGATTGAGCATCACAATCAATTCGGAATTGGAAAGCATTGAGCGAGCAGTATGGCTTTGCAGCAAATCTTCCACATTCTGTGTAATACCGGTTGCATAAGCACCGTACTTTCTCACACGCTTCCAAAGAGTAAACAGGAAATTGGCACTGTATTCATACTCGAATAACAAGTAGATTTCATCTATGAAGATGTAGGTTTTCTTTCCTCTTGCTCTGTTGGAAGTAACACGGTTGAGGATACTGTCAAGAATTACCAACATACCGATAGGCATTAACTGTTTGCCCAAGTCAAGAATGTCATAGCAGATAAGGCGGTTATCGGTATCCACATTGGTCGGCTGCGCAAAGGTGTTGAGTGAACCCTCTGTAAAGAGTTCTAAAGCCAGCGCCATATCCTGTGCTTCATCTTCGCTTCGTTTAATCAGTTCGTTTCTGAAATCAACCAATGTTGGTGCTTTTCCTCTGTATCCATTGGCGATGAAGTCCTTATACACATTAATAGCGCAATTATCAATAATGGAGCGATGCTTTGCATTGACATCCATATTGCCCATAATCTGCTGACAAAGCGACATGATAAACTGCGATTTGAGTGCAATCGGGTTTGCGCTTTCATCGTAATCTTTGTTCATATCAAGAGCATTGATATGGAAGTCGGAGTTAGCAGAGATGGGGATAACTTCACCGCCAAGTGCTTTGACAAGCGGCGAGTATTCTCTCTCGGGGTCAATGATGATAATATCTGCTTGCCCTGCAAGCACTTCTGCAAAAATTTCGCCTTTAGCCGTGAAAGATTTACCACCGCCGGGCACACCGAGAATAAAGCCGTTACCGTTTAAGAGTTCCGCACGGTTGATAAGAATCAGGTTTTTGCTAATGGGGTTAAGACCGTAATAGATACCGTTATTGTGGCGAATATCCTGCACTCTGAACGGCATCAGCACTGCAAGAGATTCACTCGTTAATGTTCTCTTGCTTTCAATTTCACATTGACCGATGGGAAGAACTGTGCGAAGTCCCTCATACTGTTGGAATGTGAGTTTGCCCATTTGGCAGTTTTCGCCTTGTGCTGTCATAAAGATTTGCTTGGTGTCAATGTTTAACTGCTCCATAGAATCGGCAGTGACGACCATTGTCAGAACACACATAAACATCCTTTGGTCACGGTCATTTAAGTCATTGAGCAAATCTTCAACCTTTTCTTTTCTCGCTGCCATATCATAGGGAATGTCGGCACCGTAGTTACCGTTGGAAGATTGCTTGCGTTTCCAATTCGTGATTTCGGTGTTGATACCGAGCAAGGTTTTTTCCACCTTTTTAACTGCTTCATGCGCCGCTATCGGTTCCACATCAATCGAAAGCATTAAGTTTCGGTTAAGAGAAGTGAGTTTGGAAATGAAACTGTCGGATATGCCGGAAGCATAGTCACGCAGGAAAATCACTCTGCCGAATTTATCGCCCATACGGAAATAGTCACGCTTAAATTCAAACGAGTCGGGACAAATACAGTCTTTAAAGTCGTGACCTCGTTTGTCACAGACCTTTAAATCAAAATCAAATGCTTCATCTTCACCTACACGGTAGAAGTCGTGCAGAATGTGAAGGCGGTCATTGGCATCTAAATCAATCAACTTGCTGCCGAGCTTTTTGAGACGCAAAGCAAAGTCTGTTTCAATTTGTGAGAAATATGCTTTGGCTTCATCAATGTTTTCTTTCTCGGTTGTGACTGTGATGTATTTCTCTTGCACAATGGAATTGGCAGTTGCTGCTTTATCAACAAGCATCTCGTTGTATTCTTTGCGGTAACCGTCAAGGTTATCGTGGCGGTATGGCAAGAGCAGTTCTCTTTCAATGGATGCTTTGTTGACTTCACGGTTGTTGATAGTGATTTTTGTAATCGCTTCATCATCAAACGCATTGAGAAAAGCGGAATAGTCAAGGAACATTTCTCGCTGGTCTTCATCGCTTGCGACGGAATAGTTAATGTCGGCAAATCGGTAGGTTTTTGAATACCGCTTTTTGCCGACTTGAAAAATGCCGTCATTGTAGGCGGCTTCAATCGGGATGCTCTCTTGCACGGATTTGGGGATTTTAAAATGCTCTTTGTTTCTTTTTATCTTCTTTTTAGGCATTGGTTTCCTCCTTTTTGTGTTTCTTTTTCTTGGGTTCTTCTTCCTTGCTGAGTAGGGTTTCAAAAGCATTTTTGCTTTTGAATTTGAGTTCATAGGGTATTAGGATTTCACTCTTTATCCATGCCCATAAGATTTTCTCTGCTGTCATACCGTTGTACTTAACAAAGCCCAAAGCGGCAAAGGGAGAAGCAATTAAAACGCATAACCAAGAAAGGGTTTCAAGGCTCAAATGATTTCTTAACAGGAAATATGAGCCGACTGCCGCACCGCAGGCGCAGGCAGAAAAAATGAGCTGACGCAGATTCAGCCCGAAAAAGATAGATTCGCTGTAATCGCGAAACTCGTTATTGATTTGTACTCTCATGTCAACCTCCTTTAAAAGCCTAACATTTCGTGAATAACTTTATCCGACATCTTAACCGTGCCGACAAGTACAAGCATATTAAATGCTAATTCACCGATATATTTCCATACCATCGTAACCGGCGCTAATGCAGCACTGACATGGGGCGGTGTATTTGCATAAAGCGAAAAGATAACACATGCAAGAATAATTACCGCACCTTCCAATAGAACGCCGCAATAAGACTTTAAGAATGATTTACCGACATTTTGTGTCGGCTCACCTGCAAAGGTAGATAACGGTATGGGTGCCAACGCTGTATACATATACAGTTTGAAGAACCTGCCATATACAGTGAAAATGAGAATGAAGGATAACACGGTTATGACAAGTCCGCCGATTAGGGTGACAGCCCATAAAGGGATGCTCTCTAAAAATGAGCAGCCTTCTATCGCCGTTATCATATTGTTTGGTAGAGTAGTTTTGGAAGTGGTGGATAAACCGGATGAAGTCATAATGTTGGAAATGACACCTTGCACGATGTTGAACAGGGCGAGCATTAACTGCATACCGTAGGTGACAACGCCTTTTGCAAGCGCAAAGCGCACAAAGAGTTTTAAGGCGTGTTCGGGTTGACGAATGATACTATTCTCTAACTCATAGGGTTTAGCATCAGCGGGATAAGGTTTTGCATATTCTTCGGGTAAGTTTCCAAAGAAACGGTTAAGAGTAGCTGCGATATGCTCTTTTTCAATCTCGGGTATTCTTTCCCATTCTTCCCGAGTAATATATTTGTCTGCTTTAATTAGGGAGTCTATTCTTTTGGCGATATCTGTCCATTTTAGCAAGACCTTTGCATACGGTTCCATAATAGAACCGTGACTGAAATAGAAGCCCTTGCCATCAAAGTTTCCGTTATCATTACCGGAAGAGTAGCCGCTGATACCGTATTCGTTTTTTACCATTTGTGCTCGCTGCTGTAAGTCTTTGTTTTCGCTAAAAAAGGCATATATGCGATATTTACTTTCACTCACAATGGATTTGGTAATAAGTAGCCTGTTGATTTCATCATCGGAAATGAAATATTCCGTTTGCGGGTTATACCCGGGTTCTGCAATATAGTCCGTTTTCGGTCGGGACATTTCCAGCATTAACTCATTCACATATTCGGGAGAATA
>CADBJA010000066.1 GCA_902794945.1 Oscillospiraceae bacterium | reverse complement strand
TTTGGCGGCGAGGGACTGTTTAATACAGTTGTTACCGGCCCCGGCCATGTGATTTTACAAACAATGCCCATTCAAAAAACGGCGGCTGCCATTGACCCGTTTATTACAAAAGTTTCTTCCGACGGCGGATAGATTTTAAAACCGCAGCAAACCGACTTGCTAAAACAAGTCGGTTTGCTTTTTGTATAACGAAAACCACGCGATAGTCGCGTGGTTTTCGTTATACAAAAGGTTTATCACACATAAAATGGAATTGCAAGTATCACATACATGAAATACCACCCGCTATGCGGGTGGATATTTCATTTTTTATATATTATTTAAAATTTTATTTTGGCAGAAGGCTTTTGCCTGTTCGGTTTCGGTGGGGCTGTTTACTACTTGTTCGGCAAGGTAGTAAACGCTTCTGCAGGAATAACCTTCATCATACACCGTAAATTCATAGCCATTATAGCGGTAGGTGACATAGGCTCTTGCACAATAATCATCTTTCCAGTTTTGGGCTTTTACATTAATAACAAGGTTAAAGGTGAGCGTGTTGTCGGCGCTGTGATAGGTAACACCGTTCCAGTTGGTACCGTCAAACTCGCCGGTATTTTTGGAAACTACACTCATTTGATATACATCTTTTGCACCATAAACAAGGTTATTAATATCATTATTAATGCGGCGTGTTTGCGAGAACACAAAGCCAAAGTCCGTTACCACGGCATCCTGTGCCGTGCCGACTTTATAATCCACTCCCTCCGGTACTTTCATAGAGCCGGTAAAGCGCAACCCTTGTGTGGTGTCAAAGCCCTTATCAAAGGCATCCGATTCACTTACTCTTAAACTTGCGCCGCGCGTTGCGTAATCATAACCGTTAGCGGTAAAGATGTTGAAATAAGGTGCGGGGAGCGGTGAGTCCGTTTTTGCACTCTGCTCGCTGTCACTTTCTGCACCGGGGGAAAGTTTACCGTCTGTATACTCTGCAAGGAAAATGTGTTCACACATATCGCAAGTGTAGTAGGCAAAGCCGTTCACTTTATCATGCGGCGCATTGTCGTGCAAGCGGTATGTGTGCGGCAGCATATCAATCTCTCTCGTTTCGATGTGATTGGCATCTCTCGAACAAACCTTGGTTTCTACACCTTTTTGGGTACAGGTGGCAGGCGTTGTCACGCTCCATGCGCCGTAATCGTGACCGAGCGCTTCTACCGGTTGTTGTGCGGTTAAAATCGCCTCACATACGGAACATTTGCTGCCTTCCGTAAGACCGGGTTCGGTACAGGTGGCTGCTACCGCCGGTATCGGTATCGGCGTGTGACCGAGCGCCGGAATCTCTCTCGTTTCGATGTGTGTTTCATCTCTCAGGCACACACACTGTTCAAGCCCGCCTTCCGTGCAGGTAGCCGGTGTAACGGCAGTCCAACCGCCCCAACTGTGACCGAGTGCATTTATGGAGATTTGGTTAACTAAAATCGCATTACACCTTGTGCATTTTTGCCCTGAGGTAAGACCGGGCTGGGTACAAGTGGGCTCCACTGCTTTTAATTCTTGCGGAATATGCCCTAAAGCCGATAGTATTTCTTTATACTGATAGCCGCAACGCGTGCATTTATAGTTGACCGAACCGGATTCTATACAAGTCGCCGGGTAGGTGATAACGGAAAAATCGTGACCAAGGTCTGTAGAAGTATACTGTGCCGTGTAGGTGGTTTCACCGGTTGCCGGTGCCAACTCTCTGTCCCATGATGAGAAAGTATACAAGGTATCTTTTATCATATATCCTTGCGGCACAAAAGCAGCGGGTGTTCTGCCCTCTACGGTGGGTACAATGGTAGATTGTTCTTCTCCGCCGTCACTATACCATTTAAAGGTAATATCGTAGGTGGGGTAGTAATCATCACTAAAGTGTATGGAAATACTGCGTAAGGTACCGTAAGATTCCGCTTTGTTGGAGATAAAGGAGGCAGATTCAAAAACACTCGGTGTGGGGTAGTTCTTTAAATCGTCCTCCGTCACAAGGCGTATAGCGTCTTTGGCATCCAATAGCGTTTTGCCATCTTGTAAGGCAAGGTACAAATGCACGGTAGTAAACGCCACATTGTCTGTTTCATCGTAATTGATATAGCCGCTACTGCTGAAACCGTTTAAGAGAAGGAACACTTCTTGTGTTTTATTCACATAAGTTAAAGCGGAGGGTTGTAATGAGAAACTGACGCAATCATTTCCCGTAGCGCCCTCGTAAGTCGGGATTGCCACGGGGTCTAATGCAAAATTACCGTTACCGGATATGAAACCGAAACTTGAATCGGCAACCGCTTGTAGCACTTCTTGCATATTGGGGGTACCGCGCGTTTTAACATTTTTGCTGACAGTGCTTAATACAGTCGGGTCAAATGCGATAATTTGATTAAACATAGTGACCGCTTTTTCATCATCGGTATCCAGTTTTGTATAATCAATGGTGATATTCAGTTTAATATCTACCATTCCGGCATATTTTCCGGCAGTATCATCTGCCACGCTGACATCTACCGTGAAATCTGTTGCATCACCGAGTTTTGTATGCGGTAAGTCTTCATCCGGTATAACGGGTATCTCTCTGGTTTGCGTATGGGAGGCATCTCGTGTACAATATCTGGTTTCAATACCCGTTTCGGTATGTGTGGCGGCTTTGGTGACCAGCCATTCGCCCCAAATGTGCCCGAGAGCAGGGATGATTTCAGGCTCTGTGAGTATTGTGTTACAGACGGAGCATTTCACACCCTCGCCGTGGCCGTCAGTCGTACAAGCAGGTGCAACGGCTTCTAAAGTGACAGGTGTATGCCCGTTTGCCGGTACATAGTCGGTATAATACACCGCATCACAGTCTTTGCACCGGTGTGCAGTATATCCCTGCTCGGTGCAGGTGGGGCGCACTGTTTTTTCGGTATAAGTATGGCGATGAAGTGCTCTATACAGACTCAATAATGTATTATAGTCGTTTAAAATGGTGTTGGAGTCGATATATTCAAGATTATCGACTTTGGCTTTTACGGTATCATACAGAGTTTTTAAATCGGTATAGCTCACCGTTTCATAGGCGAGTGGATCGGTTTCATCCGTCAGCAATTCAGGCACATGTGTTTCTAAACTGCGCAATAGAGTGGCAATAGAATTATAGTCATTCGATAATACCGTTAAGCGCTCTATTTCGTTTGTGATTTTAACTGCCGTTTCTTTGCAGGTTTCATCTGTAACCGTGCTGTTCACCAAATCGTTTAAATAGACAGAGGCATACTTTCCGTTTGCCGAAGCCATAAAGGTATCATAGTCCATAAGAACATCCGCTAAATCATCATAGCCCAATAAAGTATCTATAATGGTTTTTAATTGTGCGGTTTGTGTGTCAATTTGCTCTTGTTGGGTTTCCGTATAGTCTAATACCGCATTAGCGACAGTGTTATTGTAGGCATCCAAACGCGCGGTATAAGTATCATTGGGCGCCGCATAGTCTTGGTATAACTTCGTTAACAGACCCGGGGTCACTCTTGCCACTTGTGCATTCCACGCACTGTAGTCACCGGGTTCCAATGTACGGTTGACTGTATTGGAAGTATAGGTTGCCGAGTTATAAACAGTGTCGTCACCGTACTCAAGAGAAGAACGCACATAGGTTCTGAGCGTGGTCACACCGCTTGCAAATGTTCTTTCAAAGTACCAGGTGATGTACTCATTGCCGTTTTCATCCGTATCAATGGTGTAATAATCCGTATCATCTAAAGTAAGCGTGAGTAACGGTGTAGAGTATTTATCGCTCACATCTCTAACATAAATGGTATCGGAACCGTATGTGGTCACGGTGTAATATACGGTGCCGCCGTTTGTTAAGGAGGAAGTGTCGGTATCATATTGTAATCCTTTGGCAATCGGGCGGTAGGCATAGATGCTTGCCCTCGCGGTGGCACCGTTTGCAAGTGTAGCCGTAACAACACAATACTTATATTGTGAAGAAGTATCTTCTAAATCGGCGAGTAGTTTTTCGGTATCCACATTTATTCTGCCGGTCGTATTGGAATACACGCTGAAGTAGTCATTGTTACTCAATGAGTAGGTGACCGTTTTACAACAATTGGCAAGGCTGTTGCCGTTTTCATCGACAGGGAGGAAAGTTAGAAAATTCCCCATCACTTTGTAATTTTTCTCATTGGGGTAAATATACTGCGTGCCGCTGAACTGAATACCGGTTGCCGGTGTCATCGTCACCGTGCCGTCACCAAGCGGGTCAGCCGCCGTCAAAGTCACGGGTTGTATGGCTTTTGACGCAGTAATCGGCACCTTAATACTCCACAGTTTGTAACTGTAAGTGGCATTGTAGTTGGCGTAAGTACCCGAGGTGGAATTAAATGTGGTTGTAATTAAGTTTAAGTCGGAACAAATGTCTTCGGTTGTACCGATACTGTATGCTTTGAGTGTTGTGGCATCCGTATTGGTTTTAACAAGATATTCTATGTATCCGTCGTTTTTGTAAGTGGCGCCATTTCTGATTTCTACCGCCTTTACCTCCGGTGCTACGGTTGTGATTTTCGATTGTGTACTTAAACTGTCAATACTGAGGGTAAAAGTGGCTTCACCGGTGGCTTCGGAGGGGTAGGTCGAATAATCATTCCCGAAGAAGCCGGCACCGTAGGATGTATAAATAGAGCCTGCACCGACATACTTTCTTTCGGCAGTGTAAGAAGAAACGCCGTAATCGCCCTCAGGCTTGGCAGCCGAAGACGATGTGGTGCCGCTGTTGGAAGCAAAAATGGCACATTGCCCGTAACGGTTAACTTTAGAGTCGTATGTGACATTAAGGGTATCGGTCGAGGCATCCGCACTTTCTTTCACATACAGTGTGCCTGCAAATTTGTAAGGGTATGTGGACTTGCCGGAAACATCTATGTTACTCGTGGTGCCGTAGTTGCCGGAATCATCGGCAGGGTACACATAAACGGTATATGTACCTGCCGTGGATGTGATAGATGTCGGCAGATTAAAGAGGGCGGTTTTAGAGGTGCCGCTTGCTCTGAGTGTGGCACTTGTTAAATCACCGTAAATGGTGGTGCTGTCGGTAGAACCGCTTTTCGTAATTTTGATATATGCCCTCGCTGTATACTGATTGGTGGTGAGGATTACACCGTTTTTTCTGCCGGCTGCCATCACGCGTTCTGCCAAGTAAGCATTATAAATTTCAGGTGCCGTAATCGTCAATTTGATGGTTTGCGATGCCGTGTTGGTGACTGTGGAAGTAGCACCGGAAGCGGAAGGCGCCGTACCGGTCAAAGTCAGCGTTCTTGTGGAAGTAATCTCTTCGGGAGAAACCAACACCGTACCGTCAGCGGCAAAATAGCCGTCTTCCGAACAAGTCCAAGTCAGGTAATTATATTGGTTGGCACCGCTCGGGTAAGCCGTGAAGCCTGTGATGCTGTTCATATTTAAATTGCCCGAACACAGCACATCTCTCGAAACGGTCATATCCGAAATCTTGTATGAAGTCATCGGCTTTGTTGCCGTCGGTGCCGTTTGGTTAGTATAAGTAAAGTTGACGGTTTTCGCGTAAGCGGTACCGCCTTTGGTGTTATTAGAAATAATGGTATTGATAATATTGTTGGCTATGGTAGAAGTTAAGCCCGTCATATTATTGTAATCCACTTTCAAGGTGATTTCTTCGGAATTGAAATCGTTGTCATAATACGCACCGCTGAAATTGAATAGTTGCGTGTGGTCAACCAATTTGTTGTGCGATAAATCCAAATAATTTAAGAATTTTGATGAAAACGCCGGGTTCGGGTCTTCAATTTGGTTATTATTTAATTCAATTCGCTCTATATGCGTCATACCCGAAAGCGGTGAAATATCCGTAATTTGGTTAGAATTTGCATACAGATATTTTAACGAAGTGAATTTTTGAATGGGTGCCAAGGTCGTTAGATTATTGTTGTTAATATTTAAATAGTGTAACGAACCGAATTTTGCCGATGCAAGGCACGATAAATCCTCGAGAACTGTTGTGGTACTTAAATCCAAATAAACAAGTGTAGCGGGGCAACGGGAAATGACATCGGCAATATTTGACGATGTGATTTTTGAGGTGCCGGCTAAATTCAGGTAATTAAGTCCGGTAATTTTACTCAAATCCGAATAATCGCTGATATTTTTGCGCGTCGAATCACTGCTCCAATACATCAGCGATACACGCCGCAGGGCATAGGAGTCAATTTCACTCGCCGCAAGACCTGTGGCGTTTTTAATACCGTCTAAAATTGTGGAGTTTGTAAAAGAAACGGCAGCACTGTTTCTAAACGGCGAAGAGGTGAGGCTTGCCATTCTGCTAAACAGGTATTTTAAGTTCATCACTTTAAATGAGGAACCTTTTGTATATGCCACAGGGTGATAACTTTCGGAATAGGCACCGCAAGAGAGGGTATTACCGCTGTAATTCATCAAATATTCCACTTCATATTGATACTGTGCCGGAGTCCAATCCCACGCCTTTACATACTTAATGTAAGACATAAAAGAGGCAATCATTCCCGCCGCGGCAGGGGTTGCCATAGAGGTGCCCTGTTTGTTGCAGTACTTGTCATTGCCGGTGTAATCTAAAGAATAAATAGCAGTACCGGGCGCCGCTACTTTATAAAAATTGCCGCTTGTATCGTAGTTGGAAAAATAAGCCAACTTATCCCTGCTTGTGCTGCCGGCAAGCGCCATCACACCCATGACACAGGATGCGGCGGAGGGAAAGTGGAGTTTTTCGGTCGTATCAAAACTTTCATTACCGGCTGAGCAAACAATCAGGCAAGAGGAGGATACATTTTGATAAGTTCTATAGGTGGTGTAGTCAAAATTATAGCCGCCTAAACTCATGCTGATAATGTCGGCGCCGAATTCTTTGGCTTTGTTTAAACTGGTGACAACTTCACTGGTGTAAAAAGTGCCTTTGCCGTTATCACGGTCGGCTTTCATCACCATCAGGCTGCATTTGGGCGCGGTACCGATGCCACCGACGGTGTTATCACCGCTCATGGCAATCGTGCCGCAACAGTGAGAGCCGTGCCCATTGGTGTCGTTAGTGGCATCATTTTTATAAATGTTGGAGCTTGTATAAGCATTATAACCGCACTGACCGGAACTGCCGGTCCATAAATTAGCTATAATATCTTCATGTGCGGTGTTACAACCGGTATCAATGACTGCCACATTGATGCCTTTACCCATACCGTAACCGGTATCGGTATCGGCATAAGAGGACCAAGCGGAAGAGATTTCACAATAATCAAACCACCACTTTAAGTTGTTGGTATAGCCGGTTGTGTCGAATGCCGGCGGCTCGGTGAAGGAGGCGGGTGTGTCCGCCGTGTTTTCTTCCGGCACATCCGCAGTTGTATCCGCCCCTGTATCGGAAGTTAAATTTACATCTGCATTTTCTTCGCAAATGGT
>CADBJA010000065.1 GCA_902794945.1 Oscillospiraceae bacterium | reverse complement strand
TTACATAAAATCGAAATGTTGGATGACTATGTCATTGAGCACTTCCGCTTGGCTTTCGGTAACCGTATTGTAAAGCAGTTGCGTGACTTCGTACCGGCATATGTCGGTTGCGGCGGCACGGAGGTTGACGGTATCGACTATGTGCTGGCAAAGAAAGTGCTCAGAAAGTTTGAGCAGTTAAACCTTTCCTTCATCCGTGATGAAATTGACGGTCTTTGCGACTACTTAGATGAACTCTGGGGTGAAGAAAATATGGGCGAGTGTAAAGAATACTTGCGCAGACTGCAGAAACTTGTTTAATGCTCACTGAGCATTAAACAATGAATAATGAATAGTGAATGATGAATAATTGAGGGCGGGGGCACCCGCACCCGATTGTAAAAGCTTCATTAGGATTTATTCACTTAATGTTTTAAACTATTATCGCATTTAGTATGAAAGAAAATCTGTTAATTGAAAAATCATTGTTGTTTTCTAAAGAAGTTGTAGATGTGTATCGGTATTTGACCGGTCAACAGCATGAACAAATTATTTCAAAACAAGTTTTAAAAAGTGCAACGAGTATAGGCGCAAATATTAATGAAGCCAATTATGCTCAAAGCAAAACAGATTTCATTTCAAAATTACATATTGCACTGAAAGAAACAGCAGAAACCGAGTATTGTATCAGATTGTTGGGAATATCAAATTACATTGATAGTACGGTTCAAACCCGCTTAATGAATCAATGCTTAGAATTAAAAAAGATGTTAATTGCATCCATCAATACAGCAAAATCAAATGTATAGATGAATAAAAGAAATAATCGATAAAAAAATTGAACCGAATGAGAACGGGTGCGGGTGTCCCGCCCACAATTATTCATCATTCATTACTTAATAATTATAGATGAGTAAAGAGAATAATCGGTACGAAAAAAGATTCAAACGAATCAAATAAGAACGGGTGCGGGTGTCCCGCCCACAATTATTCACTATTCATCATTCATCATTCATTCCTTAATAATTATAGATGAGTAAAGAGAATAATCGGTACGAAAAAAGATTCAAACGAATCAAATAAAAACGGGTGCGGGTGTCCCGCCCACAATTATTCATTATTCATCATTCATTATTCATTAAAACAGGAGGTGGGAATAACATATGGAACAGATGGAGAAATATTACCGTGTATACGCTGATTTTAAAGAGGCGATAGACAAAATAGATTCCCACCGCTATATGACCGCTGCACAAACACTTGCCGATGTCGGTAAAGATTCTCACATCGGTAAGGTGTACTACAGAGTGGTAGACCTTGACTGGGTTGAGGCGATTGAAAGCACCCTTGTTTATATCGATAAAGCCATTCGTGAGCAGCGCCGATTTATAGAGGTAACCGAAGAGGTTGTACCGATTGAAAAAGCGAGAAATATCACAACCGAGTCCGTGCGCCACTTAGCGCAGCACACCAATTTGATTGCGCGCGTAGAGGGTAGTGATGTTACCCCCGAGCGTATC
The DNA here is from genome assembly GCA_902794945.1 of Oscillospiraceae bacterium. Taxonomy (GTDB): domain Bacteria; phylum Bacillota; class Clostridia; order Oscillospirales; family Acutalibacteraceae; genus RUG714. Next base: position 9,436 of record CADBJA010000065.1, on the reverse strand, counting down.
CTCAACATTCAGCGTGAAGAGAGTTTCGCAATTTACGAAAACCGTTTCTTATATACGCTTTTGCAGAAACTGGCTTACTTTGTAGGTTTGCGTTACAAAGCACTCAGTGATGCGCCGAATGACTCTTTTTCCAAAGTACAGTTACATAGAGATTTTCAGGTGTTTGATGAAAAGGTGGAGTATGATTTAAGTTTCTCTATCGAATCGCACACCAACACCAAGGTTGACTTAAATGCCGATGTCACCACCCTTTCGGGTTATGAGCGTGTGTTGAGAATCAGAACGGTGCTCGGTGATTTCCTTTCTACCCCGCTGATGCGTGAACTGACCGGTTGCGAGCCGGTGCGTCCGCCCATTTTGCACACGAACCTGATGACCAAGAACCCGAACTTTAAAAAGAGTTTGGATTTGTGGAACTATATTGAAACCTACACAAAACCCGGTTACCAAGCCGCCGGCAATGAGTTTGACGGTGTGCTGGCAGATAGATTTAAAACTGCCATTTACGATACTGTGGTTTTGCAACAATTCGCAATTGAACTGTGCTCCAACCCCGATTTGGAGGAGCAGTTGCGCGAAGAATATGAAGAACAAAAACGCAACGAGGAAGAGGCGCGCAAAGCCGCTGAAGACGAAAAATTCCGTTTGTATGAGCAGAAGGCGGAACTGGCGGTACTGCAAGAGCGCGATGCGTTGCGAGAAGAGATTGAAGGGTTAAATAAAAATATTAACTCTCTCAAAAAAGAGGTAGCAGACCTCACGGTAGATACCGAAAATAAAGAAAGAAAAATTCAGCGCTTAACTTCCGAAGTCAAGCACTTGGAAAAGGAAGTCAGCGATAGAGAAACCCGCATTCTCAATATGCAACTTGAACTCGACCGTAAAACGAGCGAGTTAGAAGCCGCGAAGAAAGAAGCGGAGAAATTTAAGGCGAAATTCCAAGAGAGTGAAGCCAAAGTTGCCGAACTCGAAGCCAAACTGCCGGCACTTGAAGAAAAGATTGCCAAGCAAAAAGCAGAATTGGCGGCAGCCGCCGCTACCATTGCGGCACTGACTGCCGATGTGGCGGCGAAAGAAGCCACGATTGATGCGAAGAATGCCGAAATCGTCACCCTCGGTGAGCAGATTGGGGCACTTGAGGCAGATGTATCTGCCAAGGCAGAAGAAATTGCCTCCTTACAGGCGGCTGTGGCAGAGCACGAAGGCACCATTGCTTCTTTAAATCAAACGATTGCCGAAAAAGATACGGCGATTGCCGAAAAAGATGCCGATATCGCAGCGAAGGCACAATCTATTGCTACTTTAGAGGCAGATGTGGCTGACAAGGCACAAACCATTACATCTTTAAATGATGAGATTACGGCTCACAAAGCCACCATAGGGACGCATGAAGCCAAGATTGCCGCGCAAGAAACAGAAATCGGCGAAAAGGCAAATGCGATTACCGCATTAGAAAATGACTTAAGTGCAAGGCAGGCAGAGATTGCGGCACGCGATAATACGATTGTCGAAAAGGATAATACGATTGCCGCGCGTGAGAGTGATATTGCCTCTCTCAAACTGGATATTGAAAATAACAACACCGCCCATGCCACGGCGTTAGAAAACCAAAAAGCGGCTCTGTTAAAAGAAAAAGAAGATGCTGTTGCCGCTGCGAAGAAAGAAGAATATACGGCATATAAAAAGAAACTCGCCGCCATTCAGACCTCTGCAAAGAGCCAAGTGGCAGCCGGTGTGTTAGCAGCACAGAGTGCGGCAAAAGCCAAGGCGTTGTCTTACAAGAATGTAAAAGCGTTAGATAACGGCTTAAGTGTTGATGCGTTCAGAACACTTGTGAAAACCGCCTGTTCCATTCAAAAGGGTGAGGCAAGCGGCAAAGTCAGTGTAATGGTAGATGACTTTACAGCCGATACCAAGGCATTGGCACAAAAGTATGATATTACACTGTTACTGAGGCATTAAAGGCGTTAACACCCGCGTTAGAAGCAGGGGATGATATCTATTACTTCGCTTCTAACGAAAAGAAAACCGGTGCTATGGCAGGCGTTGCATTAGCGGCGCGCGAAGCAGAGTGTGAGGTGACAAGTGTTGATACATTTGCCCTTACCGGCAGTGCTGTCCCGTATGCGCTCGGCGTGCGCAAACTAAATGAATGCGGGCTTAATAAAGAACAGATTGCCGAAAAGCAACTCGCTGCTATCACCTATTTAGATGAAGCGGCACTCGGTACCACTGTAAAAGGGAAGTTTAAAAAGATTGCAAAAACCGACCCGGTCAATGTATCGTTATCACTCGATTATTTGCTCGGCAGTTGTGACAAACGCTTTGCTTTTGTGCTCTACCACGGGTATAGTACAGAGCAGATTAAAGAGTTTACCGATGCATTGATTGCCGAAAACGAATTTGAAGCAGTCATCGCAGAGCCGACGGCGGATGTGAACTTAAAAGCCCTCGGTGCAAAGAGTGCTACTATATACTATTTTATGTAATTCATCAATAGCCATCCGATTTAAAATCATCAATCAACAGGAGAACACCATGCAAGAACAAGAGCAAAAACAATTTGATAAAAATGCTCAAAAAAAAGCCCTCATCGGCAATGGTATTATTCTGTTTGTGTTGGTGATTGGAATAATATTGGCAGTTTTTTGTTGGTTCTCTTTAATTGATGATAGTGCGAAAGCAAGAGGTGTCAATATTCAATCGGTTGATAATTATGATATCCGTTTTAAAACCTATCCCGGTGAAATGCAAAGCAACGGAACTGTCGTTTACAATGAAGATACGGCTTGGGACTTAAATAACGAAAATTTCGATGAATCGGGCAAAGCATTTACGATGTTCCCGGGCGAAAGAAAATACTTTAAAACCGTAATTTCCAATTATGATTTGCGCAATTATACCGGTTCGTTGACATTCCAGAATATTTTGGTCAACTCTCAACTTGTGACAACACAAACAAAAACCTGTATCAACTTCGTTGCGCAGATGGATTCGGCGTCCCAACAGGCATATGATTTGGCAACCGCTTCGGATTATGTGGTCGGTGGCACAGTCAGCACAACAAAAAATGTTGTGCATTCGCAACCGATATACAGACATATTGCTTTGGCAGCCGCGACAAATGCTGCCAACGGCAACAGAGTGCCGACGGATGTCACGGTATATTGGTACATTACTTTAAACGGTGACGCGGTAGATAATGATTCGATGGGTGAAGATATGATAAAGTTTCAGAGCATCCGGTTTGTGGTAGAGTGATGAACAAAGGCAGAAAAGTAGTTAGTGTATTATCCACCATATTATTGTTAAGTGCAACGGCACTTGTGGTGTTTGTGTTTGTGCTTCGCCTGACCGGTGCAAAGCCTAAAATCTTCGGTTACTATATATTCAATGTCGCCTCCGATTCCATGACGCCTATGTTAGAAGTTAACGATGTGATTTTGGTAAAACAGTGCAGCGGTGAAGAGGTGCATAAAGGCGATGTAATCACCTACCGCGGGCAGTCCGGTGAACTTGCCGGTAAAGATATCACCCATAAGGTGATTGAAGAACCGGTCAAAGATACCGGCGGCACCATTCGTATTAAGACCAAAGGTACAAAAGACGGGGCGATTGAAGACCCGGTTCTCACGGGTGAACAGGTTATCGGTAAATATGTGAGAACTTTAAAAATACTCAGTTTCATTTTTACGCTTTTCAGACAATGGTACGGGCTGGCAATTTTTCTCGGTGTGATTGTTTTATTGATGGGTGTCGAAATTCGCAACCTCGTAAAACTGTCTAAAAAAGCAGATTCCATTGAATCACTCAGTGAAGAACAACTTAAAGAGATACTCAAAGAAGCGGAAGAGAAAAATAAAACAGAAAATAGCGGTGAATAATTCGGTTTTCGAATGTAAATACAAAATTAAATTTAAAAATAGATGAGCGGACGGTGCGGCAAAAAAAACGCTGTTCCGGCATAAACGAAAGGGTAATTTTTTTGGAGAGTAAAATGAATAAGCAAAATTCCAAAAAACTCAATAGCAAACAAAAAACGATTGCGGTTATGGCGCTAATCGTTACTGTGCTATTGGCTATTTGTGTCACTTTTGCTTGGTACACAAACAGAATTAACGGTATGAAAGGTGAGGTAACGCTCGGGTCGTTTAATTACGAAGTGAGTTTGTATGATGTGGATTCCTCCGATTACACTACCACACTGAAAGGCACCAAAGCCTATACCAACGAAAAAATTGATGATACTACCTTTGCTCAATCTACTTTCCAATTAAATAATTTTGCAAACAATTCCGTAAAATACCAAGTTGTTAAAGTGACAAACAATTCCGGTTTCGGAATCAAGGCCTACGAATACCTCACTTTCGGTACTTTAACGGATGCTCAAAAAACCCTTTCCAATTACTTCTATTTTAAACCCTTTAAATTAAGTAACAATGCGACTGTATTTCCGGATTTCCCAACCACGGTCACGGAAACCAGCCTCAAAAATTACTTTACATCACATACGGCAAATTTACCGGATGCATCTGCAATCGCCGCTGTTGATACGGACTGGACTTTCGGCAATTTAAATAATAATTCTGTTGCGTTAGAGAGAAATGCGGTTTCTAACAATGCAACCGAATATTATTTGTTGGCATATACTTTGCGCGGCACCACGGCAGAGCAAATTGCCGCAGGCGGCGGGTTTGATTTAACACCTGTTATTGCTATCGGGCAAACAAACGGTCCCGTGCCGCAAACTTCCGGTTCCGCAAAGGCGGTTTATGCCGATTCATGGTTTGAATTAAAATCTGCCATTGCATCCGCTAATCCGGGTGATACGGTGTATTTAACCGCCAATGTCACTTCACCCGCCAATACAGGGCTCTCGATTGATAATAATATTAACTTAAACCTCAACGGTTATGACTTAACCGTTGCCGGTGATTTGGTATTTAACTACAATCAAAAAGAAAACAGGAATTTGACGGTGCCGGCGGCTTCCACCTTAACCGTAAAAGGGAATATGCGTGTTTCGTCTCTCGGTGCATTTTCCGTAACAGGTTCCGGTGCAAGCAAAAATATTGTTTTAGGCGAACGCGTTACAACGAACGGTACTACAACCGTTACCGGCGGTAACTTATATGTAAACTGCGGTTTGGCGGTTGACCAAAAAACGAGGGTTGCTCTCGGCTCACCGGACGAACAGAACCTTACTGCTGTTACAGACGATGTGATTGTAGAAGACTCCGGCTTTACCTTAAATAATGTTGTTGTGCAAAAGGTTACAACGACTGACAGAGAAAACGCCACCCTTACCATTATCGGTTCTAACACAATGGTGAAAATCGGTTCCGGTGCCACCCTTAATGCGGTGACTACCGATACCAATGTGAGTGACATTTACATAGCGAACTATGGTACGGTTTCCTCTTTAAATCTTGCCAATGTGGCTTATCCGACCGGTCGTAATTATGATTGCGGACTATATGTGGTGAACTATAATACGGTTTCCAACATATCTTTATCTACTGCTGCAAGGGGCTATAAATCTACCGATACCGCCTACAACACCAGAATTAAAGACGCCGATGGCGCACGCACTTCCTTTAAAAATATTGTGCCGACTTCCGGTTACTTTAAAGTGACGGATGTAGAGCCCTTTGCTTCGTCTGCAGTCGAAAATTCCGAAGTGCTTAACCTTGGCGGCGGTGTGTATGAGGTATATTTGAGAAATACTTCGTTAAATACCGATACGGCAGCAGAGAGTATCAGCGCTTTATTTGAACAATACAAGTTTGACCCGCTTTACTGTACGGAATTAAGAATAATCACCACCAATGCTATTACCCTCAAGACCTCGCAGTTTACCAATATTCGAGATAATTTTAAAAACTTAAATATTATTGATTTTTCAAAATGCGCGGTGGCGGATAATACGATTCCTGCCAATGCTTTTAATGTTTCCGTAAGCACGGCGGAAAACAAAATTACAAACCTGCAAAAGGTGCTTTTGCCGCTTACCGAAGTGAAAATCGGTGCCGCTGCATTCAAGGGTACCAACATTGAGCAAATTACCATTGCTGCCAATGTAACCGATATCGGCAGTGAGGCGTTGCATACACAAACCAATTTAGAGGTAACATGGGATAATTCCGATAGTTCCATTTTGGCAACTTTCTTCAACCAAAACGCCTTTGATTTGAATAAAACCATCATCTTTATGGATGCTGCCGTCGTGCAGGATGCATACCTCAACTCTGCTTTTACGGATGAGTGGAAAATGTGTATGTATGAAAACTATGATTTTAAAGCAAATCAAGGCACCTATTACTGTAAATATGTAAGAGACGGTTCTGCCGATGATGCCTGTGAAATTATTTACTATGCCGGCACGATTGCAAGCAAGGTAAATAATGATTTGGTGCCGAACCAACTCAATGACGGTACTTCCAACTATACCGTCACCGGCATCAAACGCTATGCATTCAGAAAGGCAATCAATAAGGATGCAGGTCAAACCAGCGTTGGTGTTAACGTGGATTTAACCAACTGTACAAAGGTTGAAAACGACGCATTCAAAGGCAATCTTACGATTAAGGTATTATCGTTAGGTAATGTGTATAACATCGGCAGTTCGGCATTTGAGGGAACCAACATTATTTATTCCGCTGTCAGACCGAACAGTTTTTCCGGTATGTTGGAACTTGGCAACCGCGCATTTGCCAAAGCTACCATTAGCGGCGGTATTTTAGATTTGCACGGCGTATCCAATAACAAATATGCACCCGGTGAAAGTGTGTTGGCAGGTCTCATATTCTCAGGCACCTACGGCACGGAAAATGCCGTGTTGGATTTACAAAACATCAATACGATACCCGGTAATTTCACCTCCGGCGCAAAAATTCGTGCCGATATTCTTTTAAATCATGTTGAAACCGTTGCCGATGGTGCATTCAACGGCGTGATTTATGCAAACGATACCACCACGCCTACAAATATTGTAGACGCCAGAGATGTGCGCGTTATCGGTGAAAATGCATTTTACGGCATTCAGTGTAATACCTTATATTTAGGAACGCATGATGCTACCTTAAAAGACGATAATCATCCTTATGTATCTATCATCGGTTCCACAAGCGGTTTAAATATCCAAACCTTGGTGCTTGACGGTAAGTTCTTAACAACGGATGAACCGGCACTTGCTTCTTCGGAAAGCAGTGAGGTGGTTACCATCGGCACCTTACAGTTGACACATACCACAACCGAGATTCCGCAATATACTTTTGCTACAGGGCGTACTGTAAATACAAGCCACGAATTCACCATGACCCCCAATTTAATTATTAATCATGTGAAAACTTCGGAAGAAGTGAGTGGTGAAACGGTTTATGCATCATTTGATATTGGGGCTTATGCTTTCAGAGGTGCCGGCTTTAATTCTGATGAAAAAGATTTTGAAGGTGTTGTCAACATCGGCGAAAGAGCCTTTGAATCTTCCACAATAGTCAGTTTAAACCTTGGCAACAGCATTGAGAGTATTGCTGCCGAAAACTTCATTTGGTATTGTGACAGTATCAGCACTTTAACAATTGAACGCAGTGTGCCTTCTTCCGAAATTGACCCGGATAGTGAGGAACAACAGTATTTCCCGGCTTATATGGCCACATTAGGGGGCGTTGCAGCAGCAGATGAAAAGATTTCACATACAGGTGAAAAACTCACATCGTTTAAAATCGTTGTAGATACAAATTTGGTAACCACTTATGTTAATGACACAGTTTGGACGGGATGGAAAGACTATTTCCAACCGTTGGTATACCATGTGGACAGCGGTAACAACAGGTGGTATGTCACCATTATAGACCCGAATGACAGTAGCAGAGGCTGTCATGTTATCGGGTGGGAGCGTATTAATAAATCCCGGGCTCCCAGCATCTCCTTGGCAGCAAGTTTGACCATCCCCGGAAAGGGAAGTTATAAAGTGACTGCTTTCGGCACAGATGAGGATATGTTTAAAGAACTGACGGATGATGACAATGTCTCTACCTTTTATATTAATACATTTGCTTTCACAAATATCAAAACGCTAAATGCGAAAGCTTTTCAGTCTCCCAAGTTAACGCATATTCAAAATCCCAGCGGTTCAACCGGTACAGGTACCACGATTAAATGGAATTATACCAATTCCGGTACCGATCGTTATATTCTTTATAAAAGAGGTTACGGTTCGGGCACCACACAAAAAAGAGAACTGTATAAGATTTTTTCCAGAGCAGCTGCAACTGAGGAATTTACCATACCTGCAAATGTTTATAAAATCAAGAGTGGTGCATTTTCCGGCACAACCCAGATCACCACTGTCAAACTGGCTGCAAATTCTATTTTGCAATCCATAGAGGCTGATGCATTTATCAAGTCTAATATTAAGACGTTTGATTTTAGAAATCATAAGTATATTACAACATACACTTATACGGGGCAAGATGGAAAGCAGCATTCATTTGTTAATGAAAATGCAATGATTTACGCACCGGAGGATGCTTATGGTCCTGCACGTGAGCAGGTATTGGACCCTGCAACCGGGCACTATTACTATAAAGCGAATACGGATATCGCCATTATTCTTCCGGATTATGTTGACCCGACGGAAGATGATCCAACAAAGATTGAGACTAATATTCCGAATCTTTATAACAAGTATATAAATGATAGTACCTATGCGATGTATGCTGATTACGGTTTGCTTTATTACGCTTCGCAGTGGGATGAATTACAGGGAACACAAGGAGGAACCAGCCTGCCTGATAATACCACAACGAAACCCGTCGCGCAAAGTTCATTAAAGCAAAGCAATGCGGATGTCACACTTTCCGGTATTACTTACCATATTATGAATAGTGGTACGGAGTATCAGGGAACAACCTACACATCGGCGAAAACGAAGTTTGTAGCAGTTGTTACGGGATTGAATAAACAGACAGCATCTTCCGCCGTGGTAATTATACCGTCCACTGTTTCAGTGAAAGGTATTAATTATGAAGTGATAGGTATTGCCGATGGTGCTTTCGGAGAAAATGATGTATTAGAAACACTGGTTCTTCCGAATAAAGAGGTATCCTATTCATCTGTTGCATTTGACGGCTGTAGCAAGCTTGGCGTTATCCAGTATAACGATATAGTTGCTTACACCGAAAGTGCAAAGAACACAGTAGCTGCTTTACCGGAGCAAAGCACAAAATCATTGTTAGAGTCTTCCACAGATGAAAGTGAAGATTAAAATCTTATTTAAAAAAGCTGTTTCGTACTGAAACAGCTTTTTTTAGAATTTATGCCGCCTTTATGGCGGCTAAATTCTAATTTAGCGGAGTAAACTCCGCATTAGAGAATAGAGAAGAGTGAATAGAGAATAGTGAAGGGCGGGACACCCGCACCCGTTCCGCTTCGC
>CADBJA010000064.1 GCA_902794945.1 Oscillospiraceae bacterium | reverse complement strand
TAATTGGCTAGTAAGCTAAATTAGAATTTAAGCTGTTAGCTGTTAGCCGATAGCCGGTAAGAACCTGAGCCAAAGGCTCAGGTTCTTTACCGCTAACTGCTGCCTGCTATCTGCTTAAATTCTCGCCCGCTTTTATCATAAGCGGAATACAACTTTTCATTGTACTTAATAATATCATAATCTTTTGTCAAATCGCCTTTGAGTGAAAGGGCAATCTTTTTTTCTGTTTCTCTCAAAGATGAACCGATACTCTCTTTTGGAACCTCTTTTAGCACATAATCTTTTGCCGGCACGGAAATTGTGTTCGTTTGAGTGCCGTAAAGTGTATTATTTACATGATAAATATACAATTTAAAAGTATAATCTCGATTTAATTCTTTTAAAATCGTTTCTTTTTGTGCTGCAGTAGAAAAATAGTAGCGATTTTCATACGTATACGGTTTTTTATTTACATACAAAACAGTATATACATTATCGCTTTCGCTTTCATTCCCTATTTTATCTAAATAGTTTAAGCCGACAAACGAAGTGGCATCTTCATTTGTATTGCACTGCAAAATAATATCTTTTGCGGAAGCGTTTTTGACCGTGATTTGTTGTAACAAATAAGTTTTGCCGTAATAAGGGCTGTTTTTATCGGTATCGGACTGTTCACTAATGCTTATTTTAATATCTGTAAGAGAACTTACCTTTTTAAGACTACCGGTTTTGAATACAACATACATCACACCGGCAAGAATTAAAACAAGTATAACACTAATCACGGCAATGACGATTTTTTTGGTTTTACTCATAACAGGCACTCCTTATGTGTTTTCAATCTCTTTACGAATGAGATTGAGTGTTTTCTTTTTATCTTTCACCCAATCGGGTGCAATGAGAATGCGTTTGTCCCCATCCCCTGTTAAGCGATGCACCACGACATCCCGCGGCAGCACCGCAACAGCTTTTGCCACTAATTTGGCATAGGCTTCTCGGCTCATAAGTGAGAATTTACCGGCAGCATAATCATCGGCAATGGCAGTTCCCTCTAAAATATTGAGCATATGAAATTTCACACCATTAGTGCCGCTTTCTACCGCAAAGCGCACGGAAGAGAGTATATCGGCTTCACTCTCTCCGGGTAAACCGAAAATCAGATGGGTGACCGTATGTATCTTTCTTTTGCGCAGTTCATTTACCGACTGAACATAGCACTCATTTGTAAAACAGCGGTTAATATATGCGGCGCTCTTTTCGTGCGCTGTTTGCAAACCGAGTTCTACAAAAACAGGTTTTATGCGGTTGATTTTGCTTAACAAATCCAACACTTCACCCGACAGACAATCGGGGCGCGTAGCAATATCGAGCGCCACAATATCATCCGGTTGTATTGCCGATGTGAATAATTCTCTTAATGTTTCAACCGGTGCATACGTATTGGTATACGCTTGAAAGTATGCAATATATTTTTCGGCACCCTTCCCTTTTACAAAGGCTTTTGCCGCTTCTAACTGCGCACCGATATTTTTGCCTGATACCGCAAAGCGGCCGCCTCCGCCTGAGCAGAAAATGCAGCCGCCACGAGAAAGCGTGCCATCACGATTCGGGCAGGTAAACCCTGCATCGAGCGAGAGTTTATACACCTTGCACCCGAATGTGTTACGACAATATTCATGAAAAGAATAATACTTCATTTAAATCTTTCTGTTAGAAATCACAAACTCTTGCACATACTTTCTGCCGCCCTTGAGTTTATATTGCGGGCGCACATGTGCCATACCGGGCATATCACCGCCGACACCGCACATAGAGTAGTCGATGTTTACGGTAATATCATCCTCATAAGCAAGTTCATACAAGTGCTCTGCTTCAAACAGTGCTTCTTGAGTATAATTCCATGCACTAAAGCCGATTTCCTTATCATTACCGATAGAGAATACAATCTTTTTATGAGCATCGTTTGAGAAAGATACATAATCGCAATCTTCACGGTTACCGTTTTCTTGCGGGCGCATATATCTGTGCTCAATGTCACGCACTTTCATATTGTATTTCGATACTCTTGAGCCGGTCTTTCTGTCAAGGTAACACTCTGCAGGACCTCTGCCGAGCCACTCTACATTGCTGAACTCACCGTTCAGTTTTGTGGTCATACCGATTCTTAACGCATTGGGAATCGGCTTAAACTCATGCCTGACAAAAATATCACCCTTTGCATTAATCACATAATGGATTTTACCGGTACCCAACGCATTACTGATAGAACTGGTAATACGCAAGCAGTTATCGTGTTGCTTTACATTAAATGTTTTAAAGTGGGTATGCTTGGTAGCATATCTCCAGCGCATCATCGGCAACACATTTTTAAACTCGCGCTTAAAATTGAAGTAGGTAAAGTCATTATCCGTCAATGCTCTAAAGTAGTTCGGTACAAGCGGTGCTTTTAACACTTCCACATCATTGTACTTGATAGAACACAAGCGCTTATCTTTAAACTCGATTTCATAACCGGGGCCGAAAACAACAAGATTTTTGGAATCGGTAAAGCGCAAGTTAATTTCGCCGGATACCATTTCGAGTTTTCTCGGTGCTTTATGATATACACGGATTTGACCGAAGTTCATAATAAAGTCTTTCTCCGCCCAAATCGTGTCTTCTTTTAAGCACTGATAGAGATTAAATGTTAAAGAGCAATCCCCCTCAATTTCGGGAACAGACACGGTGATTTCGGAATAGGTTTTGGGTTCTGCATCAATCTCAATGTCGCCATCCAAAATCACTTCACCGTCTTTCTCCCAAGTGTAGAAGAAAGAGAAATCACTTAAATTGGTGAAAGAATATTTATTAAATACCTCAAAAATACCTTTAGAAGCATCTTTTTCTTCAAGGGAGAACTGACCGTAAACATGCTTTACTTCGTAGTAAGCGGGGTGAGGCTTTCTATCGGCACCGATAATACCGTTTGCACAGAAGTAAGCATCGGTTCTGCCTTCATCAAAATCACCGCCGTAGAGCCACTTGTCGCCCTGTTCGTCTTTAATATGGATGGACTGGTCAACAAAGTCCCAAATATAGCCGCCGCACATATTCTCGTACTTTTCAAAATCAGCCATATAATCTTTAAAGTTGCCGAGGCTGTTTTCCATCGCGTGAGCATACTCACATAAAATTACCGGATGGTCGGCATAGTTTTTGGGGTCAATCGGCTTATTGTCTGCCGCAAGAGAGTTTGCAATATTATCGTACAAAGTGGTCTTAACTTCCCTTTGTTCACCCATCGCCTTCATCAACGGTGCTTCGGGGTACATACGGCTGATAAAATCACTCTTGGTAAAGTCGAAGTCGCCTTCATAGTGGAATTTTCTCGTATCATCTAATTTGAGTGCCGCCTCCTTCATACGCATAAAGTTAGAACCGTCACCCGCTTCGTTACCGAGAGACCAAATGAAGATACAGGGATAGTTTCTGTCACGCAAGACCATGCGTTCCATTCTGTCAACCACCTGCGCTGTCCAAATCGGGTTGTCACCGGGGCAATTCTTACGGCGCACGCCGTGCGTTTCACAATCGCACTCATCCATCACATAAATGCCGTATTCATTACACATTTCGTAAAATTCGGGACTGTTCGGATAGTGGCTGGTACGAATGGAGTTACAGTTAGCGCGCTTAATCAAACTTAAATCCTGATGGAAGCGCTCTTTCGGCACTGCCCATGCATAATCGGGGTCAAACTCGTGGCGGTTGACACCTTTTACCATGATTTCTTTGCCGTTAAAGAACAGTTTATTGCCGCGAATTTCCATTTTCTTGAAGCCGACTACAAAGGTTTTGGCGCAAATAGTTTCGTCACCTTTGTTTAAAAGGAACACGAGCGTATATGTATTGGGGTACTCGGCACTCCACAGTTTCGGGTCTTTAATATCCTGAGAAAAACTGAATTTTTGCTCGGCTTCAGCCGTGATATCCGCTTTGCCGAGGTGAATTTGGTCTCTGCCGTCAAGCAAATAAGCACTGACGGATGCACCTTCGATTGCTTCAAGATTTTTAATATACACATCTAAAGAAGTGTGAGAAAGTGTGAAATCATCGCCGTCAAAATCGGTCTTGAAATAGAAATCACGCACCATTAATTTGGGCTCTGCATACAAATATACATCACGGTAGATACCGGATAAGAACCACATATCCTGGTCCTCTAAATACGAACCGTCGGAATATCTATAGACTTCGGAAACAATACTATTTGTTCCTACTTTTACATACTTTGTAAGATCAAATTCCGCACCGTTCATGGAGCCTTGCGAATAGCCGACTTCTTCCCCGTTTACATACAGTTTAAAAGCGCTCTTTACGGCAGTAAAGTAAATATAAATCTCTCTACCGTCCCAACCGGCGGGGATTTCAAAAGTGCGGTGATAAATACCGATTTCATTGCGTGAATGGTCAATTTTCGGTATTTCTTTTTCTTTTGAACTTAATATATCAGGGTAAGAATTGCAAAGGTAAATCGGTTTTCCGTAGCCGTTTAACTGCCAAACACTCGGTACCGGCATATCTGCCCAAGAGGAATGGTCAAATTCATCTTTCCAAAAATCGGCAGGCACATTTTCTACGCCCATTTGCCAATAAAACTTCCAAGTGCCGTTTAAAGAGAGTTTATAGGCACTCTCTTTTTTTGCCAATGCATCCTCTAACGTGTCATAGGGCATCATAATTGAGTGGGAACGCTCTTTGTTCTGCTCATAAATTTTCGGGTTTTCCCAAATATACATATCTTTCTCCTCCTAATATATCAGTGAGATGCCAATAAGGCATAAATACCTACCGAAAATGCACTTGCTGCCATTAAAGCGGCAAGCACAATAGCGACTATTTTTATGAATTTTCTGTTCATACTTTTATTCTCCTATTAATGTTCTGAAATCCTGTTCCATTTTTTGGGTAATTGCTTCCGCCTCGGCTTCGCTTTCGGTACAAGCCGTCATATACGCCTTGATTTTAGGCTCCGTGCCGGACGGACGGATGATAAACAAATTATCCTTTTCAAGTTCAAACACAAGCGCATTGGTGGTCGGAAGTAAGATATCTTCACTCTCACCCGATGCTAAACAGGTACGCTTTAATGTTTTATAATCCGAGAAGTATTCGACCTTTAAGCCTGCTAATGAGGTGATGCCTTCACTGCGCAACTGCGCCATAATGTTTTGCATTTTTTGCATACCTTCGGCACCCTCAAACTGCAAAGATATCACCGTGTGTTTGTAAATACCGAATTCCTCATACAAAGCCTGCATTACATCAATTAAAGATTTGCCTTTGCTTTTATAGAAAGCTGCCATTTCACAGATGAGCATGGAAGCGACAACAGCATCTTTATCTCTTGCATGTGTACCGCTTAAATAGCCGTAACTTTCTTCAAAGCCTAAAATAAAGTTATTTTCTTTGCCCTCTTTTTCAAGGTCGGTCACAAACTCACCGATATATTTAAAACCGGTCAACACTTCTTTGATTTTGCAGCCGTGCTTTGCCGCCACTTTGTTTGCAATGTTGGTGGTTACAAAACTTTTTACCGCAATCGGCTCGGGCGGCATAGTGCCCTGTGCTTTACGCTGCGTGAGTAAGTAATCAAGCAACATCGCACCTACTTCGTTACCGCTCATCAGTTGATATTGCCCGTCACGGTCTTTCACGGCAATACCGACTCTGTCACAATCCGGGTCGGTTGCCAAGATTAAATCGGCATCAAACTCTTTTGTCATTTCAAGTGCTTTTTCAAACACCTGTCTGATTTCGGGGTTCGGGTACGGGCAGGTCGGGAAATTGCCATCCGGTAATTCCTGCTCGGGTACCACTTTGATATTTTGAATACCGATGCGCTTTAAAATCTCTCTGACCGGTTTATTGCCGGTGCCGTTAAGGGGTGAATAAATCAAATTCAAGTTGGATTTTTCACAAATACCTTTGTTGACACATTGTGTTTGTACGGCGCTTAAAAAGGCTTCCATTACCTCGTCGGCACAATACTCGATACTGCCCTCTTGCAAACCCTGTTCAAAAGAAACGGTCTTAATATCTTTAAACATATCAATACTTTGAATTTCGGCAAGGGTTTTGGCAGCGCTTTCATCCGTCATCTGGTAACCGTCAGGGTCATAGCACTTAAAACCGTTGTATTTGCTCGGGTTATGGGATGCGGTAATCACGATACCGCTTTTGCAACCGAGGTACCTGACGGCAAAACTCAACACGGGTGTGGGCACCAATTCTTTAAAAATGTAGGCTTTCACGCCGTTTGCCGCAAGCACCATCGCCGCTCTTTTCGCAAACACTTCACTCTTAATACGAGAGTCATAAGCAATGGCAACACTCGGGTTTTCGTATTGTTTCAAAAGAGAAGCAGCAAGCCCCTGCGTGGCTTGACCGACCGTGTAGATGTTCATACGGTTTGTACCCGCACCCAACACCCCACGCAAACCGGCTGTGCCAAATTCGAGAGATTTATAAAACCTGTCGTTAATTTCCGCTTCGTTGCCTGCTACTGCCTTGAGTTCTTCGATTAAATCATTGTCTTCTTTCGCGTTTTCACACCAAAGTTTATACATTTCGTGTATATTCATATATATTCCTTTCTCCGATACCTATCGGTTGAAATTCATTTTTAAAGTAAAACCGCAAACTACCGCATTTTACTTATAATATAAATATAATAAAAATTAAAGAATATGTCAACCAAATTCATAAATAATTATTGATTGAATTTACATTTTATATTATAATCAAAATGAGAAAATTTAACATTGAGAAAGGTTTTATTATGTTTGCAAAGGTTTACTCAATCGGTTTACAGGGTATTGACGGTTTTAAAGTCAGTGTGGAAGCGGATATTTCGGGCGGATTGCCGAAATTTGAGATTGTCGGTTTACCCGATGCTGCGGTAAAAGAATCGAAAGAAAGGGTGCGCAGTGCACTCAAAAACAGCGGTTTTGACTACCCGGTTTCCCGCATTACGATTAACCTCGCCCCTGCCGATACCAAAAAGGAAGGACCGATTTATGATTTACCGATGCTTGTCGGCATTTTGCTTGCGAGCGGGCAGTTAAAGCGCATACCCGAAAAAAGCCTATTTATCGGCGCGTTGTCACTCAACGGTGACGTGTCACAAATTAACGGTGTGTTGCCGATGGCAATTAAAGCCAAAGAAGAAGGGTTTGAAAATATATTTGTACCTGCCGCCAATGCTGCGGAATGCCGCATTATTGAAGGCATCAATGCCTATGCCATTCATAATGTAAAAGAACTGGTTGCCTTTTTTGAGGGAACTGTCACATTAGAAAAAGTACCTACCGTTGCATACACTTTTAAAGAAAATGATATAGACTTTGAAGATTTTGAAGATGTAAAAGGGCAATATGATGCGAGGCGTGCGCTTGAAATTGCAGCCGCCGGCGGTCACAATGTGCTGATGGTCGGCGCGCCCGGTTCCGGCAAAAGTATGCTCGCCAAGCGTATTCCTTCTATTTTGCCGGATATGACTTTTGATGAAGCCATTGAAGCGACCAAAATTCACTCTATTGCAGGTGAACTGCCTGCCGATACCGAGATTTTACATAAAAGA
>CADBJA010000063.1 GCA_902794945.1 Oscillospiraceae bacterium | reverse complement strand
TTGCCTTGTTCGGTAAAATCAAGTGCGAATGTGTCGCCCTTAATTATTCATCATTCATTATTCATTCTTCATTATTTAGCGCACGCTTAGTGCGCTAAAAAAAACAGGCGCCCCAAGTGTAATACCGAAACAATACTTTGTTATTCCTATTACACTTAAGGTGCCTGTGTTCACCTACTCTTTTTCATTTTGCATATTCATCACGGCAATCGGGTCTTGTACTTCCCCCGCCACTTTTACCTCAAAGTGCAAATGGCTTTCATCTTTTTGCTCACACGGCACGGTGGCAAGCGAGCCGAGCACAGCACCTTTTTCTACCACATCGCCGACATTTAATTTGGTTTCGGTACCGAGCCCGCAGTATTTTGCGGTCACTTCGCCGCCGTGGTCAATCACGACAACCGTGCCCCAAAAAGCATCGTTATATACTTCCAACACCTTGCCGGAATTCACGGCGTGAATTTGAGTGCCCTTTTTGGCAATAATATCAATCCCGTCGTGCACACGCCAGTCCCCCATTGTGGCACTTTTCACGAGCGTACCCGCCGAATAATCCTTGCCCAGATTACCGCCGACCGGCATCACCCATTTGCCTTTAAATGCGCGATTGCTTTCGTAGGCGTAGGTGGGTTTTTGTGTCTGCGCGGCAGTTGTGCTGCTTTTTGCCGTGGTGTTTTGAATCGCAGTGGTCGGCTCATCCAAAAAGTCGCCCGCCGTTACCGTGTTTTGTGAAATGGGAGAAGTGGTCATCATCAAGCGGTTCGAGCGATTGATTGCCCAAATGCTCACACACAGTGCTGCAATTAAACCGAGCACCACGGGGTAGAACGCCTTTGAATTCATAAATCTTTTGTACAAAGAAAGTTTGTTTTCACCTGTATTTTCCATATGCGTTTTTTCCTTTCCATTAAAACTTCTAAGCATAGTGTTGGAAAAAATATGCGTAAATATACATTTTTTTCGTTTTCATATTCACACTTTATTTACAAATTCGAAAATACTGCGTAAAAACTGCACGGTATAGTATAAGCGTACCAAGGGAACGACTCCCCGGTACACCTCCTAAAGTTTCATTAGAAACGAATCCCCCTCATACATTTATAAACCAAAAGAAAGTGGTCGTTTGCAAAAAACGGCCACTTTTCTTTGTTTACAAGACCGAGCAACGCGAGGGCTTATAAACTTATTCTAAAAGGCTGTTTGTAAAACAGTCTTTTGTGTTTACAAGACCGAGCAACGCGAGGGCGGTAGCGACAATGTCGCTAAATGATATTTGCTTCGCAAGTGATGTTACAAACAAGTTTTCAGGTGATGTTTGCGCTACGCGCAAGTGATGTTTTGACCTCGCCGGAGTTGCGGAAGGGCTCTGCCCTTACCCGATTATAAAACAATCCCTCCGCCACTTCGTGACACCTCCTTTACACAAGGGAGGCTTAAAATGTTATATCACCTGCAACATATTTTAATGCAACGCACAGCCTTGCCACCACTCTTCTCTCTTCTCTTTTCTCTGCGAACGCAGTGAGCCTACTTGTGCCTTGTGCCTTATGCCTTTATTCACTACCCCTCCGCTTTGTTTTTTCAAAAAACAAAGCACCTCCCCTTGGGGCGGCTGACATCAACCGCCCCAAGGGGAGGCGTTAAACGGTGGCAACACGGAATGTTGCTTTTTTATTATTCTGCTGTGTCGTCTGCCGGAGCGGTTTCTTCTGCGGCGGGTGCTTCTTCAATCACAGCCGCCTCAACGGGTTCTACCGTGTTTTGAGCCTGTGCCGCTTTTTCAGCCTGTCGCACTGCTTCTTGCACAACATCTTCGAGTTCTGCTTCAATCTCATCGCCCGCAACTTTCACAAATTTTTTAACAATAATCATATCAATGATATTGATAATAGCATTGACAATGAGCACAATCCCGAGTATCCATGTATAGGCAACGGAGAATTCAGCCGGTGCAAAAATCACAAACGCACCTGCCATAATGCCGATTACATTTAAAATAACAAGCAATACCCACGGGGCACCGGTGCCACGCAGATTGGTGGCAAGCCTAATACCGCTGATGCATTGCACAATGAGCCAAATACCTAACACAATGCCGAGAAGGGCAGCCCATGTGCCGATGTTTTCAAGGAACAAAACACCGAGAATTAAACTTAAAATACCCGGAATAATGCCCTCAACCGGTAAATGCTTAATGAGTGCCCTAATGCCTAAAATAATCATCACAATACCTTGGATCACCAAATACACACCGAGAATAATATCGAGTGCAACCAGTGAACCGAAGGGGTATGCGACAAACACAATACCGAGCACTAACGCGAGTATGGATGTGATAATCACATACGTACTAATGCCTTTTAAAACTTTTTTCATACTTTACACCTCTTTTTTATTGGTTATATAATCATACCAATTATCGGGCGATTTGTCAATTTTTCGCCCTTTTTTAATCGGTTTCCCCTCTCTTTTTCCCTCACACTCCCCTTTTACTCTCCTTTTCCGACAGACGCCGCCGCGCGGCTGTCTTTTCTTTTTTCTTTCTTTTATTTACTGTACTATACTTTACTCTTACTATACTCTACTCTACTATGTGCCGACTTGTTTACAATAATTCGATTTATGTTAACATTAATCGGGTTTATGTTAACAGAAATTGGATTTATGTTAACATTAATCACCTAAAATGTGGTAAAGTGTAAAAAAGCGACAGAGGATGAGCCCTGTCGCTTAATGTTATACCAAATATTCTTTAACAATATTATCTAATTGCTCTGCTATTTTCGTAAATTCTAAATTTAAGTCTAATGTTTTTATGATAATATTATTCCCACTCATAAAGTATGATTCATCCGGTTGTATCATTTCATCCGTTTTTGCGTAAAGAAGCATTCCGGAAACACGGTGCTCTATTTCATCAAAAACAGCCTGTTTGTTCTTTACATATGTGAAAATTTGATAAAGATTTGCCGAATAAACCGTATGTCTGTTAAATTGGGTTTGGGTTGTATGAGAATAATACTTGGCATCAATAATCAGTATTCGATTATCCTTTTCAAGTGTAATATCACTTTGCATAATTGGGAGCATATTATTGTTTTCATCGTCCAACACCCAATCAATCTGCGCAGAAGAGGTTTTTAATTCTTTATGCTCTTTACGGTAATACTCAAGGATAAACTTTTCATAAAGTCGATGCATTTTTTGTTCATCAATAAAATCCATCATTTTTGTATTTCCGTTTTTGTCTGAATGAATCAATCCGTTTATCACTAAATAACAGATATAAATTAACATCCTATAAGTCTGATTATTGCGATTGTATTGTTGTTGCCAGTTGATAGTATATATATCCAGCGTATCCACTTCGCCGAAATAGACAAGTAATTTTCTCAGTCTCTTTTTTCGTTCAGATGAAATATCCGCTTTAATTAGCATCATCATCGTTGTTTTTATAATGCGATTCATATAAGAGTTAACGGAAAAATCGTCATAAGTGCAAACCAGCTGCTTTTTCAGTAGTGTCTTATCTTTTATTGAGGCAGATACATCTATTTTTCCGCGCACAGATGAAAGAGGTTCGGTTTTTTCAATATACTCACTTCCCAAGCCTCTTTTTACCAGATTGGATACACCTTGTGATAAGATAGCTGCGCACAACTCTGCAACATTGTTAAACTCTTCTGTTGCAAACTTTTTATAACCCTGTTCATTCAGTACACGAAATGCATATGACAACATATAATAAATATTTTGAATCGGTATCACTGAATTGCGCTCCTTAATCTGTCGCTCCAACGACGGACTTTATCTTTTTCATCAAACCAGTACTCTTTCAATAAAGGAATAATTTCATATTCAACAATTCTATCAAGCGTTTCATCAAAAGTTTCTTCCATATTGCAAAAATAACTATGTCCGATAGAGAATCCCTCACCTAATGAATCATCATCGACTATTTCTCTATTCAATTCTTTTATGGTCAATATTAAATTATCGAAAACGCTACTGTTAAGCGATTTTTGGTAATCTTTAAAACCTACCGAATCAAAAGAAGGTTTCATATCAAAAAAAGCAAATCTTCTGCGAAGGGCATAATCTAACAATGCAAGACTTCTGTCTGCTGTATTCATCATACCGATAATATACAGATTATCGGGAATTGAAAATTGTTCATCCGAATAAAGAAGTTGTAAAGCAATTCCCCTCTTATCACTTTCAATTAACATAAATAACTCGCCGAAAATCTTGCTCAAATTACCCCTGTTAATTTCATCTATAATAAAGAAATAATCATTTTCACTATCTTCTTCCGCTGTTTTACAAAATTCATAGAAAGCACCCTTGTGCAGTTTAAAACCCGTTTCATTCGGACGAAAGCCCATCATAAAATCTTCATACGAATAACTTTGGTGGAACTGTACCATTTTTACTCTGGATGCATCCTTTTCACCCATAATAGAGTACGCAAGTCTTTTCGCAGCATAGGTTTTACCGACACCGGGAGGTCCCTGCAAAATGACATTTTTCTTATTTTTCAATAAAGCGCAAAGATTATCATATTCCGTTTCGGAAATATATACTTGTTTCAAAAAATGTTCTTTATTGTATTCGCTGTAAGATACCGCTTGTTCCTCGAACTCATCTTCGAAATCATCATCAAACAATTCTTTTAAAGTTTCTACATAATCTGTATAATTTGTAATGTCTGTTAATGTTTTCAGTGTGGCTTCGCCCGGATGTTCCCACTCTCCTTTTTGAGTCCATTTTACCCTGCGTATATTCTTATATTCATCTCGATTTTCATCGTATTCATAATCTCCAACTACTATGCCACACCCAATGATAATTCGTTTGCCTTTTTTTACAAAAACCATATCACCGGGTTTCATTTCATTTGCAAATTGCCATGTTGCGCCGGCATCGTTTTTAAAAGAACTTTTGGAATGATTAATCTCTCTAAATGTATCGACTATTTCTTTTTTAGTATTGTATTTATTTAAGTCACCTAATTCATCCCAACCAATCGCCATAATATTTTCATCATAGAACTCATCCCATTTTGTTGCATTTCTCCCGGGAGAATAAATCCAATAATGAATAGTATCCGCATCATCAGCCAATGTTGTATTTATTGCATCCCTTTTTGACTTTTCATTTTCTTCTTTAATTATTTTGTTTACCTCTGTTGAGTAAAGCCATGCTTCATAACTTAATTCTTTAAAATTATGAAAAGGTAAGGTTCCTTTTGATATAATATCATTCATTTTTTCAGCAATTTCAAAATAAGTTCCTGCCGAGATTTTATTTTCCACTTTAGGTAATGTTTGTACAAAATCAAAAGGAATTTTGCCGGATTCATAAACAAACCATACATTTCTGCTGTCTAAATTAAAGAACAAATCCGGGTCTATCCAAAACAATGCCATTGTTATTTTGCTATTGCCATTTCCCTTTTTATTGATAATGATATCGAACCAAGTAGAAAATGAACTCTTATTTTCTATTGAGTGATTGTGAGAATAATTGACAGCACTCTCGAAAAATTCCCACAAATGGTCGATATCGTCTTTCTCTCTGCTATCAATAAAATAGTAGAATGTTGCATTCAGATTATTTAACACAGGTATACTATCAAAAGAGGATGGAATACTGCTGTTTATATTAAAAATCATTGCTACCGCTTTAATAATTTTAATCCTATTATCCTCCTTCATAGAACTCTTATTAAACAAACCAAACACAGTAAATGGGTCAATATCAATAAGATTATTATCTTTTTCAAGAGTAGGCAATTTTAAACCCGTATAATTATATATTTCTTTTATTTTGTCAATCAATTCTTTTCGATTGTTTTTATAAGATAGTAATTTCTCTGCCAATTCTTTGTAAAAGGGAACCCAGTCAAAAATTGCTTTTTTCATGCGACAACTCCAATCTGATAATTTATAGTTTAATCATACCATATAACTGAGTTTAACACAATCTGCAAAGCCACTTTTTCTGCCTTTCCGAAAACTAATTTCCGTACTTTAAGAATAAAATAATATGTTTTATTTTTATAATGACATTTTTTGTGCTGTATGGTATAATTCAGTTATTAAGAAAACCGTGAGAGGTTAATTTTAAAAACTGCAGGTAGTAATATGGATGAATTAAGTATACTGTTATCAAGAATGGTTGTTACGATTGCCGTAATGATGCTTATGGCGCGCTTTATCAGCGGTAACAACAACTTTACAAAATGGATGGCAAAGCAGCAAAACAGCCGCGTAAAAACCGTTTTGCTTGCGGGCGCCATCGGCGGTGTGTTTGGCATTTACGCCAATATTTCGGGCTTTGAATGGAACGGCGCCGTGATTTCACTGCGTGACATCGGTCCGATGCTTGCCGGCTTTATCGGCGGTCCGCTCGGCGGCTTGTTCGCCGGTGTGATTGCGGGCTTACACCGCTTATTGTGGGGTGGCGTTACTGCGCCGGCGTGTATGGTTGCCACATGCCTCATCGGTCTGTTTTGCGGCATAATAGCCAAATTTAACCGGGAGTTTATCAAAAAGCCATATTGGGCGTTCCTTGTCAGCGCCGGTATGGAAATTTTTCATTTGGGCGTGGTGCTGTTGATGGTAAAACCCTTTGATACCGCCCTGAACATTGTAAAACAAGTTGCCCTGCCGTTTACCGTGATGAACGCAATCGGCTTTGCGCTGTTAATGAGTATGATTGCATTTATGGAGCGCCAAAACCGGCTCAAAGAAGAGCGCGACCGCCTGCAATCGGAATTAGAGGTGGCAACGGTCATTCAAAACTCGCTTTTGCCGGAATTGACAGCGGACTACCCCGGCAGAGCCGAAGTGGAAGTGCGCGGCTCCATGCAGCCCGCAAAAGAAGTGGGCGGCGATTTTTATGATGTGTTTTTTGTGGATAAAGACAGGCTCGCTTTTTTAATAGGCGATGTATCGGGCAAAGGCATCCCCGCAGCGCTGTTTATGGCAAACTCTAAAATTACCTTGCAAAACTGTATTCGCGATATTCCCGCGCTCGGCGAAGCGGTCGCCACGGCTAACAATGCCCTGTGTGCACGCAATGAGGCGGATATGTTCATCACCCTATGGGTCGGTGTGTTGGATTTAAAAAGCGGTGAAATCACCTATGTGAACGCGGGGCATAACCCACCGGTTACGGTGTTAAGCGGCGAGGTTTCGTACTTAACCAAAAAAAGCGGCTTGGTGCTCGCGGGGATGGACGGTGTGCCTTACAAAGAGCATACCCTCACCCTGCAAAAGGGCGATACGGTATTTTTGTATACCGACGGTGTGACTGAAGCGGAAAACGCCGCGAAGGAACTCTACGGTGAGGACCGCCTGCTGCGCTGTTTTGAGCAGATAAAAAACAGCGCACCGGAAGAAGTGATAGAAACTATCAAACAATCGGTAGAAGTATTTGTAAACGGCGCCGACCAATTTGACGATATGACGATGCTGTGTTTTAAGTGGAAGTAAGACTGCGGTCTTTGACCGCAGAATGAATAATGAAAAATGAAGAAGAATTGAGGGCGAGGCACTCGCTCGTCCAAACAAATTTCGCAAGAGAAAAAGGTTCGCGAGCAAACCTTTTAAGTTTGCTACATTTGTTTCTCCTCTCCCCAAAAAGTTTGCTGCGC
>CADBJA010000062.1 GCA_902794945.1 Oscillospiraceae bacterium | reverse complement strand
CGATGCCCGTATCCTCACCCAATGTGTGGTTGGTTTGAATACACAACAGCACATTTTGCACAAAGGCATCTTCTTTTTCGATATAGTGTACATCATTGGTCGCGACAAGCGGGATGCCGGTTTCTTCACTGAGTTTGAGCAGCAGCGGATAAATCCTTCTCTGTTCCGCAATACCGTGGTCCTGCAATTCGATATAGTAATTGCCTTTACCGAACACGCTCTCATACCACAGCGCACTTTGTTTGGCACCCTCATAGTCCCCTGCCGACAGTAGGCGCGGAATTTCACCCGCAAGGCAGGCGGACAGAGCAATCAAGCCCTCGTGGTGCTTTTGCAACAGTTCTTTATCGGCGCGGGGTTTGGTGTAAAACCCTTCCGTCCACGCACGAGAAACAATCTTGATTAAATTTTTGTAGCCCGTTTCGTTTTTGCATAAGAGCACCAGGTGATGGCGTTCATCATCCATCCCCTTGACTTTATCAAAGCGTGTGCGCTTTGCCACATAGATTTCACAGCCGATAATGGGTTTAATCCCCTGCGCCGTGCAGGCGTTAAAAAAATCCACGGCGCCGTACATCACGCCGTGGTCGGTCACGGCGAGGGCGGTTTGCCCGAGGGCTTTTGCGCGCGAGGCCAATTCTTCTATGCGGCAGGCACCGTCAAGCAAACTGTATTCGGTATGCACATGAAGGTGGGTAAACATTACAAATCCTCCGCCATTTTCTCTAACTTTTTCAGTCTATGATTCACGCCGGAACGGGAAAGCGGTTCCGATAAATTCTCTGCAATTTCGTTGAGTGACATTTCGGGGTTGTTCATGCGCAGTTCCGCCAGTTCCCGCAATTCTTCCGGCAACCATTCAAAGCCTTTTTTATTCTTAATTCTGCGAATGGCTTTTGACTGCTTGACACCCGCTTGTATAACTTTATCGAGGTTCGCACTGTCACAGTTTTTGAGGCGGTTGGCGCGGTTGCGAATATCTTTTTCCACCTTGGCGTTAACCACATCAAACGCGCGGTTTTGCGCCCCCATAAAAAAGAGTAAATCTTCAATTTGTTCACTGCCTTTAAAGTAAACCACCATTTCGTACTTGCGCACCACTTTTTTCGGTTTGAGCGGTTCTTCCGGTTCAATTTCGCTGATAAGTTTCATCAAATCCTTACACAATTGGTAGTAAGAAACGGAAAACTCTAAATGGTAATCTTTTTGCGGGTCCGCCACCGTGCCGCAGGCACAAAACGCACCGGCAACAAAATCCGGGTAACAGTTTTCGGAATCAATATTGGTTCTGTTAATGCGCAACGCCAACTCGTCTCCCGAGAGCGAAAACGCATTGAGTATTCTCTTTCTCTCGCTCTTGTGCGCCACTTCACAAGTAAAAGTGCCGCCTTTGGTGCTTTGCATTTTGGTATGCACACCGGCAAGGCGTAACGCGCAAGCGGCATAGGTTTTTGCCAACAGTTCATTTTCGGTTTTGATGAGCATGGTGCTTTGCGAAAAATCCGTAGCAAACAAAAAAAGCCCGTAACAAAAGGCAAGGAAGTGCATATCCTCTTCCCTGTCTTTTGTGAGCAATTCTTTTTTCACTTCATAAGTAAATGATTTTTTCACGGCTTACACCTTATCAATATCCCTGTGCGAAATGATGGGGGCAAAACCCTCGTTTTGCAAATACCCTGCCAACTTTTCAGCAAAAGTCACCGAGCGGTGACGGCCGCCCGAGCAACCGAACGCAATCACAAGTTGGCTTTTGCCTTCCGCTTCATATAACGGAATTAAAAATTTTGTCAGCGCCGCAATTTGCGCAAACATTTTTTCGGAGTTTTCGCTGTTCATCACATACGCCTGCACATCTTCTTCAAGCCCCGTTTTTTCACGCAGTTCCCGCACATAATAGGGGTTTGGCAGGCAACGCACATCAAACATCAAATCCGCTTCGGACGGGGTGCCGTGTTTAAACCCGAAGGACATCGAATAAATACGCATCCCCTCGCTGTTATCTTCGCTTAAAATATCCAGCAAACGGTTTTTGAGTTGGGCAGGTTTTAAAAAGGAAGTATCTATCACATAATCCGCTCTTTCACGAATGGGCGTTAGCACTTTACGCTCCCGTTCTATTGCGTGGCTGATATTTTTATCCGTTTTATCCATAAAAGGGTGCCGCCGGCGCGAGAGTTTATAACGCTTAATGAGTTCCGCATCATTACACTCCATAAAAATAACTTTATGCTCTACTTGTTTGGCATCGAGCATTTCATCACTGTTTACAAATTTTTCGGGAGAGTTGATGCCGCGCGCATCCGTTGCAATCGCCACCTTTTGGTAGCCGGCATTTTCAATCAGTTGCAAAAAAGTCGGTATCAGTTGCAACGGCAAATTATCCACACAATAGTAATCTAAATCTTCAAGCACATTCATCGTGGTGGATTTACCTGCGCCCGACACACCGCTGATAAATAAAACTTCCATAAATATTATGCCTCTAAATCTAACACTTTAATTTCTCTTTCTAAACCGACGCCGAATTTTGCCCGCACTTCACTGTCAATTTTTTCGCACAGCGCCAGTACATCGGCGCAAGTGGCGCCGCCTTTGTTAATCACAAAACCCGCATGCTTTTCGCTGACTGCCGCGCCCCCGACGGTTGCGCCTTTGAGCCCGGCATCTTCAATCAGTTTGCCGGCAAAGTAACCCTCCGGTCGCTTAAACGTGCTGCCGGCAGAAGGGTACTCGAGCGGTTGTTTCGCTTTGCGCCTGCCGTAGAGTTCATCCATCTGTGCCTTGATAGCCGCTTTCTCACCCTTTTGCAGTTTGAGGTAAAGCCCCGTAATGACCGCGCCGTTATTTTCATATGCCGAGTGGCGGTAAGAGAGGTCTAATGCCTCCCCTTCGAGCGCACCCGGTTGTAAAGCGCGGTCAATGTGTGTACATTTATACAATACATCTTTCATCTCACCGCCGTAAGCGCCAGCATTCATAAACGCGGCGCCGCCGGCACTGCCGGGAATGCCGTAGGCAAACTCAAGCCCCGTGAGGCTGTGCTCGAGGGCAAAGTTGCACACTTTCATTAAGCTTGCACCGGCTTCGCAAAAAATGGTGGTATCGTTTATCAATTCTATTTTGCCGAAGTCACTACCCAAATGAATGACGGCACCGTTAATACCTTCATCTCTCACCAAAAGGTTACTGCCGTTGCCGATGACGGCGTACGGCACGCCGAGCGCCACACATTTTTTAATCAGTTTCACGAGGTTTTCTTCACTGTTCGGCTCTAAAAATGCCTTTGCGGCACCACCGAGTTTAAAGGAGATGTGCTTGCACATCGGCTCATGTTCCGCCGCCTTGCAACCAAGGGAGCGGGCGTATTCACAAAGTTTTGTATACATAAAATCCCTTATCCGTTCTTGTAAAGTAATGCTGCGCCGATAATGCCGGCATCGTTGCCGAGTTCGGCAAGTTTGATAGAGGTTTGCATTTCCTCATCATTCTCTCTGGTGTAGCTTTCTTTTGCCACATACGCCAAAATCGGCTGTAAGAGTGCATCACCCTCGTGGCTGACACCGCCGCCGATACAAATGACTTCCGGCTCTAACATATTAATCAGATTTAACACGCCGGTTGCCACATATTTGGCGTATTTTTCGCACAGCTCGGCACACGCCTTCGAGCCCTCGCGCGCCGCTTTATAAGGCACCTTGGCATTGATTTCACCCTCGGCGGCAATCACCTTTTCGAGAATGGGGTCGTGCGTGCTCTCAAGCAATTCTTTTGTCATTCTGTTCAGCGCCGTGGCACTGGCATAGGTTTCCCAACAGCCCTTTCTGCCGCAATTGCAACCCTCGCCGTCTACATGAATGACCATATGCCCGATTTCACCGGCAGCGCCGTTAAACCCGACATGCAGTTTTTTATTGAGAATAATACCGCCGCCCACGCCGGTGCCGAGGGTTACGGCAATCATATCGCGCGCATATTTGCCCGCGCCTGCGATAAATTCACCGAAGGCGGCACAGTTGGCATCGTTGCCCACAAAGGCAATTTTACCAAAGCGTTCTTCCAACATTTTTTTCGCCGGCACATTGTGGAAAAAGAGGTTGGCGGAATAGGTAATCACACCGGTTTCGGGCTCTACCGCACCGGGAGTACCTAAACCAACGCACTCAATATCTTTCATACTTAATCCTGCCTTGTCAAGCGCATCTAACGCAGCGGCATACATATCTTCAAAAATGTTCTCTGCCGGGCGCGGCAAATTGGTCTTTCTCTCTGCCTTACCTATAATATTATTTTCTTTATCGACCACACCGACAACAATGTTGGTGCCGCCCAAATCAATACCGAGATTATACATTACCGAGCGCCTCACTTTCTAATTTTTTCATCAATTCTTCCGCGGCATTGTAGCCGTATTTTTTCAGTCTGTTATTTCTTGCCGCCACTTCTACTATCATGGCAACATTTCTGCCGGGTTTCACCGGCACGGTCAAAAACGGGATTTTCACTCCGAGGAAGTCCATTTTTTCTTCTTCGAGCCCTAAAACATTATATGCCTTATCGGGGTCCCAGTTTTCAAGTTTAATCACCATATGGATTTTTTGGCGAATTTTTACCGCACCGATACCGAACAGGGTTTTCGCATCAATAATGCCGATGCCCCTCACTTCAATAAAGTGGCGGATGTTCGCCGGGCTCATCCCCGAAATGGTTTTCTTATTAATCTTTCTGATTTCTACCAAATCATCGGCAATGAGCCTGTGCCCGCGGCTTAAAAGTTCGAGTGCCACTTCACTCTTACCCACGCCGCTGTCACCGATAATGAGCACGCCTTCACCGTACACCTCCACCAGTTCGCCGTGCTGCACAAAAATCGGTGCTAACTGTTCTGCCAAATAGTAAGAAGCGGAAGAGGTTGCCAAAGAGGTGGTATCATTCGTTCTCAAAATCGCCACATGATATCTTTCGGCAAGTTCCATCAAGTCATCAAACGGCTCTTGGTTACGCGTTAAAATAACAGCGGGCGGTTTGGCTTTGAGCAAAATTTCAATCGCTTTGCGCCTGCCCTCTTCGCCCATAGAATCAATATAGCCGCGCTCCATATGGCCGATAAATTGTAAACGCTTGTTATCAAAAAACTCCGTGTAGCCGGAAAACATCAGGCTCGGGCGGTTGACATTGGGTGAAATAATCATAATTTCACTCGCCGGCTTCGGCAAATACAGCACTTCATAATGCTCTTTATGTATCACACGCTCTAAACTGATAGACCTTTGTTCTTCTTTCATACGCTACCTCTTTTCGGTTTTAATAAAGATTAATTTGTACATAATATATTATATAAAAAAGTCGGGTATTAATCAATACCCAATTTAGCAGCCTTTAGGGCTGCTAAATTGGGTATTGATTTAAGCAGATAGCAGGCAGCAGTTAGCAGTAAAGAACCTGAGCCAAAGGCTCAGAATCTTGGTGTTCGCAGCCCTTCGCGCTGCTCGACTAATGCGATTGGGCGACACATTCGCGCTTGATTGGTAGATACATTCTTCTTATCAACATCAGTTTGAAATGTTTTAAATATGATTTTTAATTCACTTTGCGCTTATGCCGCGCGGGCACTTACTTTTGTAGCAACACAAAAAGTAAGCAAAAAGTTGCTTAGAACCCTTTCGATTGGGTTCTAAGAACTCCCGAACGACCAAGGGGTCTTAGGTGCAACTTTTGTTGTACAATCAAAACGAATGATGAAACTTAGACTGACATCTCTAATACCCCTTTGGAAACCCCCGAAACTTTCCGAAGCACACAGAATTTTCAAACGCTTTGCTGTTGAAAATTTGTTCTGCGTGCTTCTATCTTTCATTTGCTTGCAAAAAAAACAAATATTTATAATTTTTGTGTTGTATTAAATTATGTCCAATTTCACGGTTTTAGGAAAAGAGCCTTTAGCAGCCTTTAGGGCTGCTAAATAGTTTTCAGTTTTCAGTGTTTGGGTTTCGGTTTGAGGAATGGTAAATTCTAATTTAGCGCACTAAGTGCGCTAAATTAGAATTAGTGTTCAGCGTTCAGTGTTCAGTGTTCAGTGTTCAGAAGCAGGCGCAAAGCGCCTGCCTAAAGCGTTGCAATGCAACGCGTTGCTAAAAACTGTAAACTGAAAACTGAAAACTGTAAATTCTTGTTTAGCACCGCTAAACAAGAATTTACAAAAAAACCCGAGCCTTCGGGTTACCCCAAAGGCTCGGGTTTTATGCTAATGTGTCATTTACTAAAACTTAATGGATTTTACAAAATTCTCAAACGCTGTTTGCGATTGTTCGCTGCGCTTAACGCCCCAACCGCTGGCAACGCCGTTGTTATAAATTTTATACACATCCTTTCCGTGTTGCGTAAAGTATTCGCACGGTTTTTCGCCGTTCGTCATTTTACGCACCGCGTAAGTAATGCCGTTTATCACTTTTTCTTCATACTCATTGCCGGAGGTTTTTTGCGCATCCACCGTCGTATCTTTATACACCCTGATTAAAAATCTGTAATCCAAGTTTTCTTCATCTTTTCCGTAGTGCCAACTCACCGCTTTTTTGGTCAGCGTACCGTCCGCCTTTTTGGTCACGGTGATCTGTCGGCTTGTCATATTGCCGGCGGCTTTTGCATCATAAGTGATGCCGAATAAATCGTCATCGTCTTCTTGGGTTTCGCTCGCTTTCGTAAAACTGATGTTAGACATAAAGTCTTCAAACTTTGCTTTATTCCCGTCTGCTTTCTTCGCGAAACTGTAACCGATGCCGTAAATCACACTACCCTCTTCACACAAGGCAACAAAGGCAGAGCCTTCTTCAATCACTTTGAATTGCTTGCCAGCGTAAGTGGCGCTTGTGGCGCTTTCTAAACTTTTTTGAGGGATAGTATCCGAAGCATTCTTGCCCACGGTGTAGCCGACCATCACACTCGAGCTATCGGCAAAAGTATAATTAAAACTTTTTTCCGTCAGGTTCCCTTTGGCATCTTTACCGGTCACGCGCTCTGCGCTTTCATACCCTGCCGGGGGTGTAAAGTGCAAATTCATCGCATCCGTATCTTCCGTTACATCAATAAATTTCGGTGCTTCGCTCACTGCTGTTTTTTCGCCGCTTTTTGCATCACTCTTTTTGCCGCCGCACGCCGATAATGAAATAATCATCACCGCGCACAACAATACTGCCAATACTTTTTTCATTCAGCTAATCTCCTTTTCCTATGCCGCCGATTTTATGCAATACAGCATAATTTGCAATTTTAATGTAACATAACAGGTGTTAAAAAGATATAGCATATTCCTGCTATTGGC
The DNA here is from genome assembly GCA_902794945.1 of Oscillospiraceae bacterium. Taxonomy (GTDB): domain Bacteria; phylum Bacillota; class Clostridia; order Oscillospirales; family Acutalibacteraceae; genus RUG714. The sequence continues at coordinate 378 of CADBJA010000062.1, read as the reverse complement.
GTAAAAAGGGCAAAAAAGCACTCACTTGGGGCACCCTCAATAAAGAGGTGTCGGTTTTTGCGCCCCCTTTCATCCGCCTAAGCGACAAAAAAGCCTATGAATACGGCAAGTATGCAAAGTCTTTTTTCTCACTTATCCGAATAAAATAACTTAGCAAAAACTCCGGAGCACTCAAAATCTGCCTATTTTTTGTTAGAATAAAGCAAAAAGCTGTCAACTTGGCTGACGCCAGTTGACAGTTTTTTCTGCAATTATAGCGAAAAAGAGGCGATTTTGAGCGGCACATCTTTACGGAGAGTGCCGATAAAGAAGTATTGCCTCAAAATTCAATCTTTTCGCACAATAAGTGCGTTAAAATCAGCACATAGGCGTTAGCCT
>CADBJA010000061.1 GCA_902794945.1 Oscillospiraceae bacterium | reverse complement strand
TAATATAATCAAGTGCGAATGTGTCGCCCACCACTCTTCTCTCTTCTCTTTTCTCTCTTCTCTTTTATCGAGCGTTAGTGAGATAAATTAGAATTTATCGCACTAAAAACGGCAGTAAAGCAAAATCACTTTACTGCCGTTTGGTCATCTTTTACGAATGATTGTTTTTATTATATCATACCTGCCTCGCCATTTCAAGAAGCCGCCGTTTCCTGTGCCGGCAGTATATGCAGCACGGCAACACTGATGTCATCCTCATGCGCGCCGCCGTGGTTTGCGTGCGCTGTTTCGGCAATCGCTTTTGCCAACTCACGGGCATTGTTACATTTTGTTTGTGCAAGCATTTCGCCAATCCATTCGCTGTTGCCCTGCGTGACCCCGTCGGATACCAGCACTACCGTATCCGCTTCGCCGAGGGTGAGGGTGGTGTGCGCAAAATCTGCCTGTTCCAAAATGCCCACCGGCATACTTGACAGTTCTACTTTGCCGACTTTGCCGTTTTTTAAGAACAGGGAATAGGCGGCGCCGGCTTTGTAAAAATCGGCTTTGCCCGTGTACATATCAAACAGTACCATATCGAGGCTCGAAAAACTCTCATCACTGTTTTTTACAATCAACGCCGCATTTACAATTTTAATGGCGGCGCCGACGGAAAAGCCGGAGCAGATGAGTTTGCGCATCACCTCGGCGCTGAGAGTGGCATTTAAGTTGGCGGCATAGCCGCTACCCATTCCGTCCGCAAGCACAAGGGCACTTTTGCCGCCGTAATCACGGCAACTTTCTACCGCATCGCCGCAATACGGGTTGTTGTGGGCGCTGACTTGGTAGTAGCCGATATCACAGGCGTAGGTCGGTATTTCAAAAAATGTGAGTTTACAGCCGGTATCATAGGCGGTGATGTTTGCCGGCTCAAAGCGGCGTGCGCAAATGGTATATAAATCTTCCAAAAACGCCTCTTTCTCGGTAACATCCTGGCGGTAGGGCAGTTTAATATTCACCTTGATCCGAAAGTTTTTATCGCTCAAAACTACGGCGCTTGTAAATTCCACACCGCAATATTCCAATAAATCCAACAGAGAATCGGTTAAATCGGCATCCATCATTTCTTTTTGCTCAATATCTTCCGACAAATCATATAACAGTTGTGCAAGGGCATCAAACTGCACATCCATCACTTCTCGAATGCTTTGCGCCTGCCGTGCGGCGGTTTTTGAGGCAATATATGCCGTGTGTTCGAGGGTGAAATTTTTAACCAACACTTTATTGCGAATACAGGTTTTGCCGAAATTGTTCGGCAAGGTTTCGGGTGTGAGTTCCTGTTCCGCTTCAAGCATTTTTTCGATTTTTTTAAAGATGGAAACCGTGTATTCCTTTTCCCGTTCCCAACAATAGTATTTCAACCCGCATTTTTCACAGGTTTTATGCATCGTGTTGATGTAAATAGAAGTCTTTTTGGGTAGGCGTGCCTGTGCATCCTTTTCCCGCATACCGATTACCCCGCGGCTGACATCCGCCAAGGCGTCCGAAGCATAGCGCAGGCGGGAAACCGTGTGCCCCTTGACCGAGGCGGCACTGATGGAACAGGTTTCGGCATTTAAAAAGTGAAAACGGTTGAGCACCTTTTTTGGTATGAGTAAAAAGAGGATGCCGGCAATTCCCGCTTCTATAAAAGGCATATAATCGGTATATGTATCCGCACCGAATAACAGCGGCACAGCCATTCCCGCCTCAAGCGCAACCACGCTGAGCAGTTTGGAATGGGCGGCGCCGAGCCCCGCAAATAAGCCGCTGATGCTCATAGAGGCAAAGGTGGCAGTGTTACCTCCGCCGAACCCGAGCGCCGCACCCCCGCCGATGCCGGCAAGGGCACCGCCGCCCATTTTGCCGTAGTAGGCGCTGATGAGTATGGTAAAAGCAGTTAAAATGTTGGCAAGCGAGAGGGTATAGATTTTGATATAACTGAGACTGAGTATGATTAAAAATACCGAAATGAGCAGGCAGGCGCTTTCACTCTCTTTAAGGGCACTTAACCGCTTTACATTGCGAATTTGGTTGACACTGCCTGACCAAAACACACAGGCGGCACCGGCGATAAAACTTTCGGCAGCATAGGGAATGAGGGTGGTTTGCACTTCATCCAAAAGCAGGCTTGTCACAAATCCGGTGGCGGCAGAGCAAAACAGTGCTACCGTACCGCAAAAGAGCGGGTTGGAGGCTGTTTTTTTAGAAAAAATGCGTTTGATCACAACCGCTAAAATCAGTGCTGACAAATACCTTGCGGGCACAATTTCATAACCGGCGCTCAAATACCCCGCGGCAGCACCGATGACGGCTGCCGGCAAAAACTCGCCGGGTGCGGCGCAGGCGAGTGCCAGTGCAAACGGGGAACAGTATGTCAGAATATGACAGCGCGCACTCAAAAAGGCAAGGCCTGCCAAGAGCAGGCTAAAGAGAAAAAAGACACCTCTTTTGGCAAAAATAATTTTAAAAACGGGCACGGTGCTTCTTTCATTTTTTGCGTGCGGCAGGGGGAGGGCGGTAGACTTCATTTTTTTCACACTTCCTTTTTTTATGGTTTTATCATCGTAAAACAGACCAAAGAAAAATTTTATCAAATTATGGAAGGTGAAAAATAATTTCTTTTCTTTCGTCAAGATAGCAAAAAAGCACCCGAATAATTGTAGAGTTTAACATTGCAAAAAGCATTCTTTTTGTGGTAAAATTATAATGTTATATTCTGTATTTTAGTGGAAAGGATGACTGATGATGAAAATCACGCCTCAAAGTACCTTAAAAGAAGTGATGGCAACGCCGGTCGGCAACGACCTTGTGGCAATGGTTGCCTACCATGCGGGTATTCCCGATAAAGTAATTCACAACCCCGTTGTGGGTAATATGCGTTTAACCTCTATTCAAAAGTTGTTGGGCGATAAACTGCCGATGGAAACCGTAGAGCACCTTTGCAAATTGCTCGGTTACACCCCCGAAAAGGTGATTACCAAAGATGAAGTGGACCCCAAGTGGTGGAAAGAATCTGTCATTTACCAAATATATCCGCGCTCGTTTATGGACTCTAACGGTGACGGTATCGGTGATTTGCAGGGCATTATTTCTAAACTCGACTACCTCAAAGAGTTGGGCGTAGATGTACTTTGGCTCAGCCCGATTTATGATTCACCGAACGATGATATGGGCTACGATATTCGCGATTATAAAAAGATTATGACCGAATTCGGTACGATGGCGGATTTTGATGAAATGTTAGAGGGCATCCATGCCAGAGGGATGAAACTTGTGATGGATTTGGTGGTCAACCACACTTCCGATGAACATGAGTGGTTCCAAAAGGCACTTGCCGGTGATGAAAAATATAAAAATTACTATATCTTCCGCAAGGGCAAAGGTTCCGATGTGCCGCCCAATAACTGGACGTCGCTGTTCTCCGGCTCGGCTTGGAATTATTACCCCGAGTTGGATGAATGGGCACTGCATCTGTTCTCCAAAAAGCAGATGGATTTGAATTGGGAAAACCCCGAAGTGCGTGCCGAGGTTGCCGATATGGTCAGTTGGTGGCTTGCGAAGGGTGTTGACGGATTTAGAATGGATGTCATCAACCTCATCTCCAAAACACCTGAATTGCCGGACGGTAACCCGCTGGTGGGTGAAGTCATCGGCTACGGCGGTGAGCACTATTTCTGGGGACCGCATTTGCAAGAATATTTGCATGAACTGAATGAAAATTCGTTCAAAAAATTCCCCGATTCTTTCTGTGTGGGTGAAACCGGCGGTATCGGTGTAGAGATGGCTAAATACCTTGTGGATGATTCGAGAGAAGAAATTCGCGAAACCTTCTTATTTGACCAACTCGAAACTCCGGGCAAAGAGCGCTGGAGTGATTATAAATATGATTTAAAATATTTAAAACAACTCTTTACCAAATACCAGTTAGAACTGCACGGTTCCTCTTGGCCGACGCTCGTGATTGAAAACCATGACAATCCGCGTATGGTCTCTAAAGTCAACCCGAACAAGAAGTTTAGAAAACCGCTGTCTAAACTCATCGGCGCGATGTTGTTGACCGGCAGAGGCACACCGTACATCTTCCAAGGGGAAGAACTGGGTATGATGAACTGCGATTTTAACGATATGAGCGAAATTCGCGATGTGGAGTCTATCAACAAGTTTGCCGAATTGCTCAAAAAAGGTAAAACGCAGGATGAAGCGTGGAACACCATTCTCGCCGGCAGCCGTGACAATTCGAGAACACCGATGTGTTGGGATGATAGCGAAAATGCCGGCTTTACCACCGGTACCCCGTGGATTCGTGTGAACGGCGATTATAAAGAGTGTAATGCCGCGGCGGAGATTGCCGCGCCCGACAGCCCGTATCACTACTACAAGGCGTTGATGGCACTGAGAAAAGAATATAAGAGCACACTCGTTTACGGCGACTTTATTCCGCTGAAAACGAATGATAAAACCTTCTGCCTGTTCCGTGAGAGTGAGGATGCCAAATTCTTTATTGAAATGAACCTCACCGAAGCGAGAATTGACAGAGCGAGAGAAGCCGAAGGCGATGTTGTACTCTCCAACTACGCAGGACCGGTTGATTACTTAAGACCGTATGAAGTTAATATTTATAAGATAAGATAAAACAAAGGCAGGTGCGCGGCACCTGCCTTTGTTCGACAAAAAGGAATTTGTGAGGCTGTTTGCCTCACAAATTCCTTTTTGTCAGTGATTAGCAGTTAGCGGTTAGCAGTTAGCGAAAGGGCGACACATTCGCACTTGAATGTATTAGTTTAGATTTAATCCAAAATTGGTTTAAATATGCGCATGATAGATATTATCTTTTCATCTATCAAACGGGTGTGGGTGTCCCACCCTCTCGCTATCGGCTACATGCTAACGGCTGCCTGCTGAATAGGAATTGGGCGAGGTCGTAAGACCTCGACAAATTCCTATTGGTAAAAGAAGCGAGCCTTGCGGCTCGCTTCTTTTACCATAGGTCTATGTATATTTTCATAATATCTTCTTTGGTCGGGGTGCGGGGGTTGGTTGCTGTGCACGAATCTTCCATTGCCGCCTCCGCCATTTCGGGGATTACCGCAAAATATTCTTCTCGTGAGCAAATGTTCATCGTGGAAACACACAGCGGCATATCCATCTCTTTCATCATAAACTCTACCCAGTTTACAAGTGCCCTGACCGTGGTGATAGTATTAAAGTTTTGCAACCCGAGCAGCCTTGCCAGTGTTGCATACTTCCTTACCTGGTTGGGGTATTCGGGTTTGGATTTTGAGTTTTTATTGATATCGGAGTTATACTGAATGACAAGCGGTAAAAGCATCGCATTCGCTCTGCCGTGCGGAATGTGGAATTTCGCACCGAGTTGGTGCGCCATACCGTGGTTTAAGCCGAGAGAAGCGTGGTTAAAGGCGATACCGGCAAGGCAGGAAGCATTCATCATTTTGCGCCTGGCGTGCGTATCGTTATTATCCAAATAACTGCGCAATAAGAAAGAGCCGATAATTTCTACCGCTTTTTCGGCAAGTGCTGCCGAAAACTCATCGTTCTCGGTACTGACATAGGCTTCAATCGCGTGGGTCAGTACATCCATGCCCGTGTCGGCAGTGATGCCGGGCGGCACGGTTTTAACCAGTTCCACATCTAAAATCGCTTCATCGGGTAAAATCGAATCATCCACAAGCGGGATTTTGGTGCCGTGCTCCGGGTCGGAAACCACGGAAAACGCAGTCACTTCGCTGCCGGTGCCGCTGGTGGTCGGGATGGCGATTAAGACTATATGTTCGCTGTGACCGGGCATTTTGGCAACCACTTCGCGCATCGCCTTTGCCGAGTCAATCGCAGAGCCGCCGCCGATGGTGACGATGGTATCGGCACCGCTTTCCACAAGTGCCTTTACGCCGATAGAGATTTTTTCAATCGGCGGGTCGGGCACCACATCGCTGAAAATCTCATAATTTTTACCGGAGCGGTCTAAACGGGAAGTGACATGCTCAATTAACCCGCTTTTAATGACAAACGGGTCGGCAACCACAAGTATTTTTTGGCACTCGAGTTGCTCTAAGCGGTCAAGAGAACTTTCACCGAAGTTGATTTTGGTTTTAATATCAAATGTTTTCATATTTGCCTCAAGATATAGATTTATACATTTAGAATTATACTATATCTATGTAAAAAATGCAATAATAAATTGACCTTTTCGTGATTTGGTGATAGTATATTACAGATTGATTTATTTCTTGGAAGGGGGGTACGATTTTATCTTGAAAAAAGATTATTTGAAAATGATGCGTGAAGGCAAAGCCTTAAGCACTACACAGTTAATCTTAATGACCGTTCGCTTAAGTATCCCCACCATTTTAGCACAAATCTCCATCATTATTATGGAATATATTGACGAAGCAATGGTCGGCAGCCTCGGCGGCAATGCCACCGCTTCTATCGGTTTGGTATCTTCCACCACCTGGCTGTTTGGCGGCATTTGTTTTTCTATATGTATCGGTTTCGGCGTACTGGTTGCACAGCGCATCGGCGCGGGGGATGATGCGGGCGCAAGGCGGATGATGCAGCACGGTATGGTGTTCTCTTTCCTTTTTTCTTTCGTTTTGAGCGCCGTGGGCATCGGCATCCATTCTTTTTTACCCGTGTGGCTCGGCGGTAAAGCGGAGGTATTGAAAGACGCTTCCTCTTACTTTTTGGTATTTTCTATCGCGTTGCCCGTGCGGCAGTTAAACAGCATTTGCACTTCCTTTTTGCAAAACAGCGGTAACACCAAAACCCCCGGTATTTTAGAAACGCTGCTTTGTGTGTTTGATGTCGGGTTTAATTATATTTTTATCAATGTTTTCTCTCTCGGCGTGACCGGAGCGGCACTGGGCAGTGCGGTCTCGGAACTGGTGATTTTAGCGCCGATGATGATTGCCCTGCTCGCCAAAAACGAACATTTAAGAATCAGAAAAAATGAAGCGTTTCACTATGTGCGCGGTGAAATCGGAGGGGCGTTAAAAATTGCCCTGCCCGCCTGTGTGGAGCAAATCATTATGTCAAGCGCCTACATTACTTCTACGGCAATTGTATCCCCCCTCGGCACGGTGAGCCTTGCGGCACATTCGCTTGCCATTACGGCAGAGAGCTTTTGCTATATGCCGGGTTACGGCATTGCCGCCGCGGCAAGCACGATGGTGGGGCAAAGTATCGGTGCGAAGCGCGAAGATTTGCGCATCAAACTCTCTTACATTTCCACCTGTGCAGGGATGCTCTTAATGGGTATATCAGGTGTGGTGATGTATTTTCTCGCACCGCTTGTGATGCGTATTTTAACCCCGGTAGAGTCTATTTATACCCTCGGTGCGGAGGTATTGCGTATCGAACTGTTTGCCGAGCCGCTATTTGCGGCATCCATTGTGGCAACGGGTGTGTTCCGCGGTGCGGGTGATACGCTGGCACCGAGCGCGATGAACCTGATCAGTATGTGGGGCGTGCGCATTCCGCTGTCCGCCTTTCTCGCACACCGAATGGGCTTGCGGGGCGTGTGGATTGCCATGCTCATTGAACTCATTTTCAGAGGCACCATCTTCCTTGCTCGCTTAATTTACAAAAACGAAAAAATCCGTAAAAATAATTTAAAAACCAAAAGCATTTAACGCTTCGCAAGGGCGGTAAATTCTAATTTAGCGGAGTAAACTCCGCATTAGAGAAAAGAGAATAGTGAATAGAGAATAGTGAAGGGCGGGGCACCCGCACCCGTTCCGCTTCGC
>CADBJA010000060.1:7846-8623 GCA_902794945.1 Oscillospiraceae bacterium | reverse complement strand
CGCTCTAATTATTGAATAGTTTATATCTGTTTTGCGCATATTTAAGCCAAATTTAGATTTAATCAAAACTATTACAATCAAGTGCGAATGTGTCGCCCACTCGCTGACTTCCGACTGCCGACTGCTTAAATTCTAATTTAGCCACCGCAAGGGTGGCATAAATTAGAATTTAACGCACGTCACCGCCACATACGCCCCGTAGCAGGCAAGCATCACACCGCCTTGCACACGGCTGAATTTGCCCCTGAAAATAGTGGGAATCACGGCAATCGCAATTGTGATTAAGCATACGCTCATATCTATCACCACTGCCTGCACCGGCACGGCGAGAGCGCCGTTGCCTTTCAGAGATGAGGTGAGCGAACACGTAGGCAGAATGAGGGTTAAGTCGATAATGTTAGCACCGATGATGTTGCCGACCGAAATGGCACTCTCTTTTTTGCGCAGTGCACTGATTGCCGTAATCAATTCGGGCAGAGAAGTGCCGATGGCAAACGCTATCACGCTGATAATGCGCTGCTCAATGCCGAAGCGCTTTGCCACCTCGCTGCCGCTCTCTACAAGTACATTTGCGCCGAGCACAATGCCGGCAGCGCCGAGTATAAAGAGGAATATGTTTTTGGTGATATCTTTTTTATTCGGCTTTATTGCCGCATCACCGGGAACGGGCGCTTCTTGCATTGCCCCCTTTGCACCGCGAATATTTTGCACGAAAAAGGCGGAGCAAAGTATCACCAATACCACAATGCCTGCAACCGCAAGCGAGTAGTATTCGCC
>CADBJA010000060.1:0-7809 GCA_902794945.1 Oscillospiraceae bacterium | reverse complement strand
AAAATTTTGGGGTGAAAATGCAACTGAGAATCAGCACGCAAGCGGCACCAAAGAGAATGAGTGCCTTTGGTGTAAAGTCTTTTTTGTTCACCGCTATGGGCATACCGAGCAGCAAAATGCCCATCACCAGTGCCGTATTCGCCGTTACCGAGCCGATGGCGTTGCCTGCCGCCATATCTACATTGCCTTTTGCCGTGGCAGAAACGCTCACAAGCAGTTCCGGTAATGTCGTGGCAAACGATACAATGGTGGCACCCACAATCAGTTTCGGGATTTTTAATGCGCTCGCAATGTAACCTGCGGCATCCACAAAACTGTCACCGCCTTTGACAATCAGCACCAACGCCGCAATAAACGCGAGTATTAACACCCAAGTCGGTAACCCGGCAAATAATACATCAAGACCCATATTTCTACCTCCTGCATCATAGGTAAATTCTTGTTTATCTGTGATAAACAAGAATTTACAGTTTTCAGTTTACAGTTTACAGTTTTTAGCGAAGCGTTGCATAGCAACGCTTTAGGCAGGCGCTTTGCGCCTGCTTCTGAACACTGAACACTGAACGCTGAACACTAATTCTAATTTAGCGCATACAATGCGCTAAATTAGAATTTGTATGCCGTTCGCATCAATTCTATAATTATCTTTATAAATCAAATCTTTAATGAGCACAAACTCATACCCTTGCGCCTGCAATGCCTCTATGATTTGCGGTAATGCCTCGGGTGTGTGCTTTGCGGCATTGTGAAAGAGCACGATGCTTCCCGATTTGATTTTCGGTACCACATTTTTATAGATTTCATCGGCGCTGATGTCCATCCAATCGAGCGAGTCCACACTCCACTGTATGGGGTACATATTAATGTTTTCTATCATACTCACCACATCTTTATTATAATCGCCGTAGGGCGGGCGAATGAGGGTGGGGGATTCGCCGATAAGTTTTTGTATTTTTTCATTACAAGCCGTGATTTCTTCTTTGGCGCGGTCAATGCCGATTTCGGTTAAGTGCGGGTGGGTGTTGGAGTGGTTTTGTATCGAGTGCCCGGCGGCTGCGAGGGCTTTAACACTGTTTGGGTAATTATCTACCCACTGCCCGACCAAAAAGAAGGTGGCTTTCACATTGTATTTTTTTAAAATGTTAATTAAATCCTCGGTATCTTCATTGCCCCAAGCGGCATCAAAAGAAATGGCGATTTGTTTTTTATCCGTCTGCACGCCGTAAATAGGCAACCCGCCGCTGTTTTTCATCGTTTGCGTGTTTTCCAAATAAATAAAACCGATGACGGCGGCACTGATGGTAATTAGTAAACATAGCGCAATAATTAACTTTTTCTTGTTGGTGACAAATACTTTCATATCTCATACCTCTCTTCCCATAAAAATATATGATTTTTCTCTTGTAAGTATGAATAAATATGGTAAAATAGGGGTATGGAAAAAATAAACTATCAAAAGAAAATGGAAGAAATCATCGCTTCTTTTGCAGGGGAGCGTAAAACATTGCTGCTGCACTCTTGTTGTGCGCCGTGTTCGAGTTATGTGATGGAGTATTTAACAAAGTATTTTGATATTACTATTTTGTTTTATAACCCCAATATTCACCCGCGTGAAGAATATGAAAAACGATTGGGGGAAGAAAGGCGTTTAATTGCCGCCGCTTTCCCGCAGGTGAAACTCATCACCGTCGGCTATGAGCCGGCAGAATATTATGAAGCAGTCAAAGGGCTAGAGGATTTGGGCGAAAACTCGGCGCGCTGTTATAAGTGTTATGAATTTCGGATGCGCAAGGCGGCGGAACTTGCTGACAAGTATGACTACTTTACAACTACACTTTCTATCAGCCCGTACAAGCACGCCGATTGGATTAATGAACTCGGCGCGCATATTGAAGCCGAATACGGGGCGCATTACCTGCCTGCCGATTTCAAAAAAAAGGGCGGTTATCAGCGTTCGATTGAACTATGTAAAGTATATAACATTTACAGACAAAATTATTGCGGTTGTTCGTTTTCGAGAGCAGAAGCAAATCATAATTTGTGATACAAATTATGATTTGCTTCAGTTGCTCGTTTCTCTCGCAGTGATAAACTGCGTTTATAGTTGTTCACTTCCGTTCACGGTTACGCTTCGCGTAGTTATTTTGAATGTTTAAAAATCTCTACTGCAAAGGTTTCTTTGCAACTTTGAGCGTAGCGAATAACTGTGAGGGCGCGAACAACCGTAAACACAACTATTTTTTCCTAATTAGTTGTGTTTATAAAAAGTGCTTCCCATTCACGGCAATCTATGTTATAATATATTAGTTAACGCAATTTATTAAAAATAAAGAGGGTTACTATGTTAGAATTTTTAACCGGCACAAAAGTTTTTGGTATTGAAATATATGAAATACTCATTTGGTTTTTAATCTACGGTGTGATCGGCTGGATTTTTGAAAGTTCACTGCGTTCCATCGCCGATAAAAAGTTTGTTAACCGCGGGTTTTTATTTGGTCCGTTTATTCCGATTTATGCCTTCGGTGTGACCGGCTTTGTGTTTTTGCTCAATCCATTATACACATTAAAACCGCTTGAGTTTACCTTGGCGGGATTGCCAAAGGGACATCAAACCTTATATTTTGATTACAAATACTATTTAATCTTCATCGGCGGTATGGTTATCTCCAGCATCTTAGAGTATGTGGTGCATTTTAGTATGGAGAAACTGTTTAACCAACACTGGTGGGATTACACGCCTTATAAATATAACACTAAGGGCAGGGTTTGTTTTTCCATCACATTTTGTTGGGGTGCTTTAAGCATTGCCGCCGTACACTTTATTCATCCGCTTATCGGCAAGAATATTACGGCGCTTTTGCCGAAAAAAGCAGGTGTGGTCATTATCATTGTCGCTTACAGTGTGCTCATTATTGACTGGGTGATTTCGTTTGTGGTCGCCTCTAAAAATAAAAAGAAAATAGCGGCAGGGCAAGCCGAAGCAGACTCGCAAGCCGAAGAAGAAGTCGAACAGAAAGAAGGGGTTTAAATGCCAAAGTGGTTAATCATTATTATGCTTGTGATTGCTTCATTAGCAATTGTGGGCATTATCTCTTACCGCAAGATTATGGATTATCTCGAAAATGCGAGTGAATATGCGCATTTAAAAGAGAATGTGGCGCTGACCGATAAAGTGAAAATGATTGCGCACAGAGGGCTTTCCGCCGTGGCACCCGAAAACAGCATTTCTGCCTTCCGCTTGGCAACCGAAGCCGGTTTTCGGTATGTAGAAACCGATATTCACCGCACGAAAGACGGGCACTGGGTGGTCATGCACGACCCCACGGTAGACAGAATGACCGATGGTACCGGTGCCATTGCCGATATGACTTTAGAGCAGATTAAAGAACTCACCATTACCCGCGGTTCCGGCATCAGTGAGTACCCGAATGAAAAGGTACCCACTTTTAACGAATACTTAAAAACCGTAACCGATGGCGGCGCTTACCCCGTGATTGAGGTCAAAGCCAAAGGGGAGTTTGATTTTAAAGATGTGGTATTCCTTTTAAAAGAATACGGCATTACCGATAAAGCAGTTGTGATTGATTACGATGCCGAACATTTAAGAACCATACGAAAACTTTGCCCGGAATTGAAAATGCAACTGCTTTGCCACTTTGTCAAGCGCAGTGTGATAGATACCGTCGAGGATATCGGCAACTGCGGGATTGACGGGATGTATAACTTCCAGGCGAATAATAAACTGATGGCGGAAATCCGCGAAAAGCAAATTCCGCTGAATATGTGGACAATCGATTCCGAAGCGGCACTCGAAAAAATTATTTCTCTCGGTGCCGGTATGGCAACCACCAATTCCTTAAAACCGATACATAACCAAAAAGAGAATGGCTGAGTGCCATTCTTTTTGGTTCTTTGTCAATAGTTGGGGTAAAAGTAGGGACGAGCATTGCTCGTCCGCTTTTTTTCTGCCGTTAGCGGTTCTCAGGTAGCGAGTGGTGGCGAAGGTTCGCCGCGCGAACAATGAAATCACTTCGTGATGAAATTCCCTACGGGAATGAAATATTGACTTCGTCAATATGAAGGGCGACACATTCGCACTTGATTGTAATGTGCCGCAAGCGGCACCGCATTCTACTTTTTACTTTCTACATTCTAATTTTCATTTAGCATTTAGCATTTAGCATTTAGCATTTAGCATTTAGCATTTAGCATTTAGAATTTTGAATCGCCGCCTGCCGACTGCTGTCAAAAAAAGAATTAGCGAAACTTCGCTAATTCTTTTTTTGATATATTGACAAACGCACAACAGGGGTGTATAATAACAATATACAACATATGTTGCATAACGATTGTTGCAGCTTGTGCTTTTTAATAAACTAATGCCAAAAGGAGCCGTTTATGCCGCCAAAAGTAAAATTTCAAAAAGAAGAAATCATTGAAGCCGCCGTCGCCATTACACGAGAGCGAGGCATTGCCGCCGTTACCGCCCGTGAGGTCGGTGCCGTGCTCGGTGTTTCGTCCCGTCCGCTGTTTACTTATTTTGACTCGGTGGATGATCTAAAAAGAGAAGTATATCACTTTGCCAAAAACTTGTATCAAGAGTATGTAAAAGAAGGGTTGACCGCGCCCATACCGTTTTTAGGCGTAGGGCAAAACTACATCCGCTTTGCGAAAGAGGAATCCGAACTCTATAAATATCTGTTTTTGAATGCGCCGGGTGATATTAAAGGCAGTGCGATGGAAGTGTTAAAACTTTCGCAAGAGTTGGTGCGTGAATCGCTGATGCGCATTTATCATATGGACGGTGACACGGCAGATAAATACTTTCGCGATTTGTGGCTTGTGGCGTACAGCATCACCACGCTCATTGTTACGGGCGAATGCCCCTATACCGATGAAGAAATCAGCGCCCTGTTCACGGAATTCAGTGTTTCGATTTGTAAAGCGTATAAGGAAATTCCGGGGCTTCCCGACGGTGATTTTGATAAAGATGCCGTTTTCGGAGAACTTGTTAAGGAATAAAGATAGTATGAAAGTCATCTGTTTTTTTTGAGAGCGAGAGAAAAGCACACTGGCTCTCTCAAATACAAAAGAGCGATTGGGGCGCGAGTGCTTTTTTGCACAAAACAATATGCGAAAACACATTTTTTGATTTGATGGGCGCGCACTCCGAGGTGCTGTTGCTCACAGAGGGTGAGCGATTAATCTCTCACTGCACCTTCGCCGAAAGGGACGATATTCAACCCACAGACCTGACCTCGTGGGTGGGTTTTGTTTACACCTTCCCGCAGTACCGCGGCAACCGCTATGCAGGTTTGCTTTTTGAGGAGGTGGAGCGCCTTGCCAAAGGGCAGGGTATTCCCGCCGTCTACCTTTCCACCAACCACACGGGGCTTTATGAAAAATACGGGTTTACATTTCTTACACAGATGCTTGATATGGACGGCGAGCCGTCAAGAATATATAAAAAGGTATTAAGATGAAAAGAAGAAAACTAATTCATATTCTCGGGCTTACAGGCGTTATTGCATTACTCTCTTATACGGCAGCGGTCTTTCTTTCGCCTTTGGCATATCCCGGCTACAATGCGCTCGCACAAGCGGTCAGCGACCTGTCTGCACAAAATGCACCCTCACGCATGTTGTGGAACACGCTTGCGGCTCCCTATAATATTTGTAGCGTAGTATGCCCGACTTGTGTAGCGATTTATGTTTCGCAAAACAAAATAAATACGAAACTGTTTCGCACCGGCGTGTATCTCTTTTGCGTGATGAACTGGGTATCTAATATAGGTTATACCATGTTTCCGCTCGCTGACAGCGGGAAAGAGATTACCACTTTCGGAGAGGTCGGGCATATCGTCGTCACCGCATTGGTGGTCATTTTGTCGGTTGCCTCACTCGTGGCACTTATTGTTGCCGCATTTCGTAAATCAGGCAAAAAAAGTATCGGCATTTGGGCAATTATCGCGCTTATGATGATGCTTGTCGGTGCTGTCGGGCAACAGGCGGTACCACCCGCATACTTCGGCGCCGTGGAGCGTTTCAGCGTGTTTGCGGCAGTCGGTTTCAATGCCGTGTTGGGGGTATATTTATTCACTGATACATTTGAAAAAAATAACAATACGGAGAAAACAACATGAAAACAATCATTGTTTACTATTCATTAGAAGAAAACACACATTATGCCGCGCAAAAAATTGCCGAAAATATCGGTGCGGATTTATTAAGGCTTCATCCGAAAAAAGCATACCCGCGCGGTGGCTTTAAAAAATTCTTTTGGGGCGGCAAAAGCGCCGTGATGGCACAAAAACCCGCACTGGAGCCATATGCATTTAAAGCGGAAGAATACGAGCGTGTGATTATCGGTTTTCCGGTTTGGGCGAGCAATGTGGCACCGCCGTTGCGCACTTTTGTGAGTGAAAATGATGTAAGCGGCAAACACCTGTCTGCCTTCGCTTGCCAAAGCGGCTCCGGCGCGCAAAAAGCGTTTGCAAAGCTTGCGGCGGCAGCAGGTGTCGAAAAGCTTGAAAACGAGCTCATCCTCATCGACCCGAAAACAAAGCCGAGCAAAGAAAACGAAAGCAACTTGAAAGACTTTTGCGACAAGCTATGTGCTGCACAGTAAGCCGGATAAGATGCACCTATGAGCTTAATTGAAACATCGCTTTACAGCAATATTTTGAAAAAAGAGATGCGGCTGTGTGTATACCGCCCAAGCGGATATGATACCGAACCGCTGCCGGTTTTGTATTTTCTGCACGGCAGAACGGGCAACGAGCAATTATTGCGCCAACTTGCAATGGACAAAACGGCAGATGAAATGCTGCAAGCGCAAGCCATCAAGCCTATGATGATAGTGTGCCCGCATCTCGATAACAGCAGAGGCATCAACTCTGCCGAAGTCTATCGAGAGGTAAAGGGCAAATACGGCACGGTTCATAAAGGGCGGTACGAGGATTATTTGGTTGACGAGCTAATCCCTTTTACCGAGCGCAGCTTTCAATGCGTAAAGACGCGCAAGGGAAGGTATATCGGCGGTATTTCTTCCGGCGGCTGCACGGCGCTGCAGATTGCCCTTTTGCACCGGGATTTGTTTTCAAAGGTCGGTGGGCATATGCCGGCTATCGACTTATCATTTGCCGATGAGGACGAGTGTTATTTTGAAAGCGAAGCGATGTGGCTAAAATACAACCCGATACAAATTGCAAAAGGCTTTTCCTCTTGCCCTTTGAAGGTTTTTCTTGACGACGGCAAAGACGATGAAGGGCAGTTTTACCGTGCTTGCGAGAGTCTGTATCAAATATTAAAGCAAAAAGGTGCGCAGGTACAAAATCATTTGTTTGACGGCGCGCATGATGCGGCATATATTCTTTCAAACATGAAAACATATCTGCGCTTTTACGGCGCTTGACAGGCTTTGGCAATAAAAGGTCGGCAAGCTCTGTCTGCCGAACAAAAGTCCCAAAAAGAGGTGAAAAGATAATGTTAACAACTAAGCGCTTAATTCTGCGCCGCTGGAAAGAGAGCGACGCGGCAGATTTATACACCTACGCAAAAGACCCTGCCATCGGTCCCGCCGCAGGCTGGCAACCGCACAAGAGTGTGGCAGAAAGCCGTGACATTATAAAAACCGTTTTCGGCGGACCCGAAGCGTACGCCGTTTGCCTCAAAGAGGACGGCAAAGCCATCGGCGCAATTGAACTGATGCGCGGCGGCTCCTCGGTTAACAAGTTGAAAAACAATGATGAATGCGAACTCGGCTACTGGATTGCCAAGCCGTTCTGGGGACAGGGTCTGATTCCCGAAG
>CADBJA010000059.1 GCA_902794945.1 Oscillospiraceae bacterium | reverse complement strand
ATAATGAATGATGAATAATTGAGGGAGGGACACCCTCACCCGTTTGATAGATGAAAAGATAATATCTATTATGCGCATATTTAAGCCAATCTTGGATTAGAACAAAACAAATACAATCAAGTGCGAATGTGTCGCCCTTAATTATTCATTATTCATCATTCATTATTCATTAAATAGGGATTGGGAGAGGTCGCAAGACCTCGACAAATTCCTATTTGCCGAAATCAGCAGGCATCAATGCCTGCTGATTTCTTTATAGATATCGCCTTTTTTAATCCCGCTTTCTTTAGCCGCCTGTTTGGCGGCTTCGTTTTTGCTCATACCGTCTTTCACAAAAGTATCGGCAAGGGCGACCGCTTCTTCTAAAGTAAATATGTCCTCACATTTCGGTTTACCTTCAATAATGAGCACCATTTCACCTTTGAGGTAACCGTCCCCGTAGAGTTCATTCGCTTTTTTCAGGGTGGTGCGAATCACTTCTTCATGAATTTTGGTAATCTCACGCACAATGGCAATTTGCCTGTCGCCTAAATAATCGTATAAATCTTTCAGTGTGCGCACCAATTTGTGCGGCGCTTCATAAAAAATGATGGTGCGCGTTTCGTTTTGAATACTTTCTAAATGTTCTTTGCGGCTTTTATTGCTCACGCTTAAAAAGCCTTCAAAACAAAACCTGCCGGTCGGCATACCGCTGAGTGCCATTGCCGTGGCAAATGCAGTGGGACCCGGTACGGAATTGATTTTAATACCTTTTTCGTGGCACAGTGCCGCCAAATCCTCGCCCGGGTCGGAGATTGCCGGCATACCGGCATCGGTCACAAGTGCACAGGTTTCACCGCTTAAAATGCGTTCTGTTATCAATTCTCCGCGCTCGCGTTTGTTGTGTTCAAAATAACTGACCATCGGCTTTTTTAACCCTAAGTGGTTGAGCAGTTTCAATGTCACTCTGGTGTCTTCCGCCGCAATAAAATCCACTTCTTCGAGCGTTTTGGCGGCTCTGAGTGATAAATCACCCAAATTGCCGATGGGGGTGCCTACAATAAATAATTCTCCGCTCATACTTTTGTTCCGTCTCCGTAATCTCCGTATATTTTCAACATCTCTGCGCTAAATGTACCGTCTTTATTTTGCACATATAAATCGTGTATCACTTTTAAACCGTTTTTACCGCCCTTTTTGCCTTCAACAAGCACCAAATACGGCTCTTTTCCCGCTTTGCCGCATACAAATCGAAGTCGCTTCGGCTCAATGCGGTAGCGGCGCATCGTGCAGAGGATATCCGTTACATTTTCGGGCTTTTGGCAAATACATACTCTGCCGCCGAAGCGCAACAGTTTATCGGCACAGGCAAGCACATCTTCTGTCGTGCAAGTCAGTTGGTGGCGCGCGAGTTCCATTTCACTCATCTCACTGCGGTAACCCGAATTCAATGTAAAATAGGGCGGGTTCATCGTTACAAGAGAAAAGGAGTGTAGTACAGGGATGTGGTTTTCAATCTCTCTTAAATCGCCCTCGATTACCGTGATGCGTTCTTCAAATCCGTTATAGCAGATGCTCGCTCGTATTAATGCGGCAGCATCCGGCTGCATTTCTAAAGCCGTGATATGCGCCGGTGCAGGGTGCTTTGCCCATAAAAAGGGAATAATCCCGCAGCCGGAACCCAAATCAATGGCGGTATCACTCTTTTTGGGAGCGGCAAAATCGGCTAATAAAACGGCATCGGTGCCAAAGTGATGCAGCGCTGATGTGTATATCTTAACACCGCCGCCGATCGATTCTAACTTCTGTTGCATTGTTTCCATTTTTCCCTTTATACCGCCGTTCATAAATTCTTCTTTATTATACAATATAATGTTTACAAATTAAAGGTTTATTTTTTTAAATAAGTATGTTAGAATATATCTTAGCGTTTTCAGAAAAAGCATGAAGGAGATTCACTATGTTTACGCAAGCAGCGTTAAAAAGGCGCTCTGTCAGAAACTATTCCGATTTAAAATTTAGCGATACACTGAAGGCAGAAATCGGCATTGCAATCAAAAATTTGAAACCGTTATATGATGATGCGGTGACTAACTTTAAGTTTTGCCCGGCAAGTTTAATTAACGGTGAAGTGAAAGGCAAACTTGTGAAAGCCCCTTACTATATTATCATTTCCGCCAAACCGGCAGACGGATACCTTGAAAATGTCGGCTTTATGGCGGAGCAGTTGGTGATTTGGTTGACCGAGCAGGGAATCGGCTCTTGTTATTGCGGCATGGGCAGACCGGCATCCGGTGCCCAAATCAGTGATACTTACTGTATCACATTGGCGCTGGGTTACCCGGCAGAGGGCGATGCTTTTCGCAGTGATGTTCATCAGTTTAAACGCAAAGAAATCGGCAGTTATCTCATCGGCGACAGTGAAAACGACTTTTTAGAACCGTTTATTCACTTCGCAAGGCTGGCACCGAGTGCCGTCAACGCGCAACCGGTTTTGTTTGAGATGGACGGTACTTCTATTCATGTGTATCGCAAGAAGCCGATGCTCTCAAAAATGGAACAAATGCAGCGTATAGATACCGGCATTGCCATCGCCCATATTTTTATGTACGCATGGGAACACGGCTATTATATTGATGCCTATAAAGATATAAAAGAAAAAAACAGGTTGATATATTTTATTACTTTAAATATTATGGAGGAAACTCGTGATGAATAAAATACTCAAATGCACATTGGCAACCGTTTTGGCAGGCTTGATTGCCCTGTCTGCCGCTTCTTGCGCCAAACAATCAAAAACGCAGTTGGATTTAGAAAAATTCCCGTTGGTGTATGCCGATGAAAACGGGTTGGAGGCGATTAATGAGGGGGAAGAAAAGCCCTTTTTAATCACTAAAAACTTTTATACCTTTATGAATGCGGAACGCAAGGTGCAGGCAGCGTCGGACGGTAAAATCTATTATATTGAAACCAAAAATAAAACCACCTCTTTGGGGGATTTATACGCTTTTGATGTCACCAAAAAAGAGGCGGAACTCATTCATTCCGGTGTGTTCAGTTTTAAAGTCAGCCATGACGGGGAATGTATCATTTTCAGCGACGGCACAGGCGGTATTTACCGTTATGACGGGAAGAGTGAAAAGAAAGAGAATTATGTACCCATTCAGCGCAAGGGCGTTTCTGCCGTTCTCGACATTTCGGCAGACGGAAAATATGTGCTTTATACACAGGTTTTAGAAGCTACAAAGTATTACACTTTAACCATGGCAAGAACCGATTTCCAAACTACGGATGAAATCGATAAATTATCTTTAAAAGAGCGAAAAGCCAATACGGATATTTCCAAAGCCCCCGTTATTCTCGGTGAGAATTATAAAGAATACATCGGCGCGGCAGATGATTTATCGGCTGTTTATTTTACACAAAGTGTTACGCAAAAAGGGCAAAAAGAGCCGGTAATCACTTTAAATGCGTTTACAAATTATGAAACCAAAACGCTCTTGAGCAACCGCAATTTTACCAATTATTCCGTTAGCAGTGACGGTGAAATTCTGTTTAGCTTAACCGGCAAAAACGGCAAAAAAATCAGTGATGTGGTGAGTGATAAATACGCAAAAGATGATGCCGCTTTAAAGAAAGCGAAAGCATCCGCCAAAGCATGGAAAGCGAAAACCGCCAGAGATAATATTCGTGAAAAAATCAATACTTACTTAAAGAATATTTCTACAACTATCTTTTTCCGATTCAAAAAAGGTGATGAAAAGCCGCAAAATGTATTGGAAGTTAACGGGCAAATCACCCAAAAAGGGATGGATTCCGAATATAATTCCGTCTTCTTCGGGGGAACTTTATACGATTTTTCCTCTGCCAAAAAGCCGGATATCGGTAAAGTGACTATGGCATATAAACTCTTTGATGCCTTAAAATCCCGTGCCTTTTTCGCTGTGAATGCAGATGGGTTAAAAACATTAAAAATAGATGATAAAACCACTTATAACAGCGGTGATTGCTATGTAGATACGGCGGCAAAAAAAATCAACATCATAATGGATATGGATTACCTGAAAACCAAGGTTGGCAAACTTTATTCCGTTGCCTATACCGAAAAGGATTTCGGCAAATCAACCCTCATTTCCGACAAAGCGGCAAAAGTGGCGCATTTTGACAGTGGGGATGATGTGTATTTTGCCCTTGCAAACAATACCCTTGTGATGAATAATGAAAAGACTGCCGTACTCAAAAATTATGCCTCCTCTTCGCTAAATAATAAAGTGAAGATGGTATTCACCGCTGTCGGTACCGGCAAAAAAGATAAGTTCGGCAATGAGATAATGGATGAAACCGCCTATGTTATTAACGGCAAAAAAGCCGAAAAGATGGATAAGGTGTTTACTTCTAAAAACATTGTAGATAAAGGAAATATGTTTGCTTTCTACACATCATATGACTACAAAAAAGGCGCCGGTGAAATGAAACTGTTTAACGGTGAAAAAGTGATAAGCTTAAGCAAACAGGTCAGCGTGATTTACAAGTTTGCATAATGGTATGACGAAACAAAGAGTTGCCCCTGGGGGCAACTCTTTTTGTATCCGATTTGTAACAAAATGCACGAAAAAAATTATTTCTTTTATTCAATCTTAACATAAAATATTTTTATATAAAAAATCAGTTGTTTTTATATATATAATTTGCTATAATACTCTCGATAATAGGGTAGAATACAATCTCTGTAATCACTCTCAAACAAACAGCAATAACATTATTGTTAGGAGGCAACTTTTATGAAGAAATTTACAAAGGGGCTTTTAGCAGTGCTCTTGGTTGTATGCGTTGCAGTAAGTGCATTTGCATTCACCGGCATTTTCTCTTCGGCACAAGCCATTCCGAAAGATGTTTCGATTGACTTTACCGGTGCAGATAATGACTGGCTTACTTTAAGCGGCACATCTATTCAAGACAAAGCGCTCAAAGTGACCATCTATAACTTCAGTGAGTCTACCATTGTTCTCACAAAGTTAGAGACCAACGGCACAAGCATTAAATTTTCCGGTTGGACTGCCAATACCAGGTTAGAGGCTTCCGGTGTTACTAATGTGTCTATCACATCCGGTTCCACAACCAACAATGCAGTCTTTACCGCCACGTTAACTTACTATGTAGAGGGCAACCCGACTGCTACGGCAGAAACCTGTACCGCTTACATCTTTGCCAGTTCTTCACAGGGCTATACTTCCGTGAAAGCAGATTGCGGCGTTACATCCGGTTTGTTTAGATACGGTGTAGAAACCACTGAAGAACTCTCACCCGTCAACACAGGCTCCGTAGAGCAGACCGGTGAATACACCCGTTTTCCGGTGATTACCGCTTCCATTTATGTAGACGGTTCCAAGTATTCCACATGGGCAGATTTAAATGCAAAGATTGCTTTCTGGAACGGCACTACCCGTGACCACGCCTATTTTGATAAGATTACCGTAAAACAAAGCAGCAACACCGGTTCTTTCTTTGTGAACGGTTACGGTACCGATAAAGATAACAAAGAAATTACAAATGAATTTAATAAAGACAAAAAAGAAGGTTTCTCCTCGCAAGCAGGTGAGAATGCAACGGTAGACATGGTCATAACCGGTACGGTACCGACCGAAGCATCTTCCACCATCACATTAGAGCTTCGCGGTTATGGTCAAACCGGCGGTATCTACGGCTTTTTATCTCAGCAAACAAGGTCCTTAGAGCCGAAGTGGAATATCACCGTTTATAACAACAATAAATCGCAGTTGCGTGACAGATTGACCGAACTTTCCGCTTTAGGTTTAAATAAGGCTTCCTATAAGAGCGGTTGGGATAATTATGAGAGCGCACTTAAAAATGCTTACACGGTTCTCGGTACCATGAAAAAAACCGCAGCCCAGGTTTCAAGCGCATTGACCACTTTAAACAATGCATACAACAACCTTGTCAGATACGCTGTTGTTTACACGAACCACACCTACTATCAAGGTAACGATAATACCAATCCGGTACAAATCGCTCAAAAAATTGATATGAAGGTGACCAACAAGGCTTCTTACACGGTAGAGGTATTGACCAACGGTACCTATCAGGATTATCCGTTCAACAGAACGAATGTGGTGAGAACAAAGAGTATTGATGTAGACGATACTACCAATTTCACCGATACCATTGACCAGTATTACTGGTATGTCGATACGGCAGCATTGGAAGCAGCGATTGCCAAGCAGGCTGCCAAAGTGCATGTGGATGAAGACGGTAACGACATTTACAGTGCCGATTCCTGGCAAAACTATGTAGATGAAGCGGCAAATGCCACCAGAGCACTCAATGATTTAACACTCTTCCAAACCGATATTGATGCAGCAACGAAATCTTTGAACGATGCAGAAAATGCGCTTGTGAAATTAGATATTGATACTGCGTGGTTAGAAGAAGGTATCGGTTGGGCTGCCAACATCATTGATAATTCCTATGATGATGATTTCGGCAGAGATTGGGATACCAATGAACTCTTTGCTTCCCCCCATGCGCAAACCTTATATGCAAACCTTGTTTCCGCCTACAATGAAGCGGTTGAAGTCACCAATGACCCGGACTTCACCAAGGCACAGGCAGACAGAGTGTGTGCGGCACTGTGGCAGGCAATTAACAACCTTCGTGTGGTAGATGAAACCACTAAAGGTCTTTATAGTGTTGATTCCGTTTACCATGCCGATATTGACCGTTACGGTTATATTCAGGGATTGAGAGATAAACTCATTGAACCTAACGGTTTGAGAGTTGTTTATAACGATATTTTAGATAACACTACAGGCGACTATAAACTCAATGAAGCAGACTTCACGGAAGACAGTTGGTATAAGTTGCAGGATGCCCTTCATGGCGACTTTGCACCGGATAGTTGGGCATGCGCCTCTACCGAAGAGCCGTATCCGACTTACGACGGTGAAGATAAAATGAGCGTTCCCGCTTATTCCATGATTAACAACATTTGGTTCCTCGCTTCACAGGCAGATTATAACGCTTGCCGCGATAACTTGATTGATAAAGTCAACAACCTTGAGTGGATTGTAGATGCTTCTGCATTAGAAGATAAGCAAGCCGAAGCAACGAAATATGACCTTTCCTTATACACTAAGTCTTCTGCAGAGGCACTCAGTGCCGTGATCGATGATGCGGCAGCAAAACTTGAAAAGTTAGAAGAGCCGCAACTTTACGGTGATGCCGAAGCAGTGACGAACGATGTTATTGCTGCTACAGTCAGCGAACTTGATGCAGCGATTGCAAACCTCAAGTTAAGACCGAGCCTTGCACCTGCCAGTGAAGATGTTGAGTTTGTTGAAGCCGAAGATTCCACCATCTACGGCGAAACCATCGGTCAAACTGTGGATGAAGCGTTGAAAGATTTAACCATCGTTAACGATACTGAGGATGTTATCATTAAAATCTATGATAATGATAATGTTGAGCAGGCATTGAATGCAAAAATCGGTACCGGCTACAGAGTTGTGCTTTCCGGTACAGACGGTGAAGTGTATGAAACCCATACCTATGTCATCAAAGGCGATGTGATCGGTGATGCTAAAGTTACCGAAAATGACTTTGCACTTGTGTATGATTATGCCTTCTTTGAAGATACTTTAGAAGGTTACTTCTTAGAAGCGGCAGATTTGAACGGTGACGGTGTGGTTGACCTTTCCGATGCCATTATGGTTCAAGATATGTTTGCTTAATTAAAAAGCATGATTTAAAGCGGATGACTGCGGTCATCCGCTTTTTTAGAATTTAAGCTGTTAGCTGTTAGCCGATAGCCGGTAGCGAGAGGGTGGGACACCCACACCCGATTTGTACATCTCTCCCTCCGTCACACCTACGGC